>JAFDWI010000325.1 GCA_018268545.1 Actinomycetota bacterium | reverse complement strand
TTCGAACGGTCACGTGACCGGGTCGGCAACTGGGCGGCAGCGGTCGACCTGCTGAACGCCGCCGCAGCGACACGGCCCGCGGCCGAGGTGGTTCGTCGGTGTCAGGAACGCAAGATCATCTGTGAACAGATCGTCTCGCCCGGCGAGCTCGTGACCGGCGACCAGTGGCGTGACCGGCACATGGTCGTGACACACCCGACCGCGGGCGACGCGCACAGCGACGGCCGTCCGTCGCCGGTCGAGCATGCACTTGGGCCGATGTTCCGGATCGACGGCGGTGGGTTCACCACCGGGCGCGCCCCCGCGCTCGATGCCCACGGTCCGACCCCCGCGCGCCCCCGACGCGCGGCGAGCAACCCGGCCGCGATGAACGACCCGACCGTGACCGCCGCGCGCGCGACGCCGGTGGGCGGCAATTCGACCTTGCTGCTCTCGGGGCTGCGGGTCGTGGACCTGACGACCGCGTGGTCGGGGCCGATGGCCACGCGGGGCCTCGCCTACTTCGGCGCCGAGGTGATCAAGGTCGAACCGCCGACCCGGCTGGACGCGTGGCGCGGCATGTACCTGGGCCGCACGTCGCCGTTCTTCCCCGACTCCGACGGCGGCGAACGGCGCTTCAACCGGTGCTGTTCGTTCAACACCCAGGGTCACGACAAGGCGTCGTTCGGCCTGGACATCACCGCCCCGGGCGGCCGAGAGGTCATGGCCGACCTGCTCGCGTGTTCGGACGTGTTGATCGCGAATTATTCCTCGGGCGTGTTGGATCGCCTCGGGTTCGGCCACGCGGCGACACGGACGATCAACCCGCGCCTCATCGTCGTGGAGATGCCCGCGTTCGGGGCGGGCGGACCGCTGTCGGGCCACGTCGCGATGGGCTCGACGATGGAAGCGGCATGTTCGATGGCGAGCCTCATCGGTTACGGCGACGGCCGCCCGACCCTCACCGGCTCGACGATCCTCGATCCGATCGGCGGCCTGAACGGCACCGCCGCGGTGCTCGTCGCGTTGCGGAATCGGCAACGCACCGGCGTGGGTTGCCACGTCGAGGTCGCCCAGACCGAGGTCGCCGCGCACTGGATCGGCGAGTACCTGCTCGCCGCGCTCGAAGGCGTCGACGTACCCCCGCCGGAGGGCAACACGGTCGCCGAGGCCGAACCGCACGACGCGTATCCGTGCTCGGGTCGCGATCAATGGGTGGCGATCTCGGTTCCCGACGACACCGCCTGGCGCGGGTTGTGCACGACGATCGGCGAACCCGGCCTGGCCGACGACGAGCGGTTCTCGACGCCGTCTGCACGTACCGCCAACCGCGCCGAGTTGGCGGCGTACATCGGCGCCTGGACCGCCCGGCACACCAAACTCGACGCTGCGGCGAAACTGCAGGCCAAGGGCTGCCCGGCCGCGCCGGTGAACCGTGGTGCCGATGTGTTCTTCGACCCGGCGTTGCGGGCGAGCGGGTTCATCGTCAGCGAGGACCACCCCGAAGCCGGGCGGAGCGACTACCCGGACCTGGCCTACCGCCTGGATCGCACACCCGGTTCGATCCGGACTCCCGCCCCGCTGTTCGGGGCCGACAACCGCCGGATCCTCGAGTCGATCCTCGGCTACGGGGCTACGAGGATCGACGAGTTGTACGCGAACGCGGCGGTGTGCGATGCGCCCTACAACCCCCGCAAGCAACGACCCGGCACCGGCCGGGCCGTGGAAGGAGCGACGTGACCGAACGACCGGCAGGCGACCCGGCAGACGACCCGGCCGACGACGGGGTCCGCTACGAGGTGACCGACCGGGTCGCCCACGTCCGGTTGAACCGACCCGAGGTCCACAACGCGCAGTCGCTGCCGCTGCTGCGGGCGCTCGACGCGGCGCTGATGCGCGCCGCCGAGGACCGTGGAGTGAAGGTGATCGTGCTGTCAGGGGTCGGTGAGTCGTTCTCGTCGGGTCACGACCTGGGAACCGACGAGCAAGCCGCCGCGCTTGCATCGTTCGGGGTCGGGCGAACCCACGTCGAAGCGAACTTCGAGTACTCGTTCCATCATTTCCTGGAGATGTCGTTGCGTTGGCGTGACATCCCCAAACCGACGATCGCGCAGGTGCACGGCTGGTGCCTGTTCGGCGGGTGGATGCTCGCGTCGCCGATGGACCTGATCGTCGCCGCGGACGACACCCGCTTCATGACGGGATTCCTGCAGTTCTTCTCGCTGCCCTATGACATCGGCGTCCGCAAGGCGAAAGAGCTGATGTTCGCCCCCCGCGAGATCGGTGCGGCCGAGGCACACGAACTCGGGTTCGTCACCAAGGTCGTCCCCCGCGCGGAGCTGGAATCGGCGACCGACGCGTTCGCACACCGGATCGCGAAGATGCCGTTGTTCCAGCTCCGGCTCGCGAAACTCGCCGCCAACGGGATCCAGGACGCCGCCGGTTTCCGCACGGCGATGACCTCGGCGAACGCACACCAGATGCTCACCTACCTCGACGAGTTGGCCCGTGAACGTCGCAAGACCGCCGGACAGGGGGGCACCGCCGATGGGCCCGCCGTGCGTGAGCGCCGCCGCCCGATCGTGGACCGGATCCTCACCGACGACGATCGACGCTGAATCGACTCGACCCCGTCGGTGGTCCCCCAGTCGCGGCGACCGACAACCAGTTGGTCGGCCAACTCGGCCACGCCACCGTCAGTGAGTCGGTTCGTCCGGGCCTGGCGTGTCGCCACACCACGCCCGGTCGACTCCGATCATCCGAGCGCGATGCCCCACGGGTTGCTCAGCCCCGGGGTGAGGTTCACCGGAATCGTGGACTGTTGCCCACCGGGCGTCACCATCACGATGCGGTTGTTACCCCGGTCGACGATGTAGACGTTGCCCGACGCGTCGACCGCGACGCCGGTCGGGTCACTCAGCCCGGAGGTGGGGACCAGCGACTGGACGTGCGTCGCGAGGTCGTAGGAGACCACGTTGTTGTTCGCCGCGTCGGTGACGTACAGGCTGCCGTTGGCGACCACCAAACCCGTTGGGCGGTTCAGACCCGACAGGCCCGACAGATCCGGGAGAGCACCGGTGACGCCCGGCATGTTCAGGACCGACACCCAGCTAAGTGAGATGAACAGCACCTCACCAGTGAGGAGGCCGACATCCCCGGCCGTGTAGAACACGTGACCCGACTGGTCGACCGCGATGCCGAGCACGTGGGGACCGTTGTCGACGAATGTCGCGGTGGGGTTCGGCGGCAGGGTGACGTGCACGACCCCGCCGTCACTCGAATCCGCCACGTAGAGACTGCCGTCGGTTGCAACCGCGATGCCGCCGCCGTTCCCGATCGATGCGAGGTTCGTCTGGGTGCCGTGGGGGTCGATCCACGTCACCGTGTCGACATTGTTGTTGGGCGTGTAGAAACTCCCGACGTACACGTTGCCGCCGGTGTCGGCGGCGACGCCCATCGGGTAGGTCGGACCGGTGATCGGGATTGTCGATGCGGTGCCCGACGGGTCGATCTTCACGAGCCGGTTGTGGTCGGAGTCGGTGACGTACAGGATCGGGTGGGTCGGCGGCGATCCGGGAACCGTCGTCCCGGGTGTCGACGTCGACGTCGGCGTACTGCCGGC
>JAFDWI010000324.1 GCA_018268545.1 Actinomycetota bacterium | reverse complement strand
CAAAAAAACAAGATACCCCCGGGGGGTATTTGCGGCTCGGAACCTGTACGCGAAAAAAAAGCGGTTCGGCGTGGGTCATGGGCTTGAACCGGTGAACTTTTACCTACCCCCCGGTCAGATCGTCGCCCACGGCCCGGCCGGCTTCATCGGGTGTGCTCGTACCGGCGACGGGTTCGCAACGTCTTAGGGGGCGATACAGCGGGTGTGTTTCGCGGGCTTCCCGCGCCTACCCGGCTGGGATCGGCGGACGCGCCCCGATGGTCTGGCGGCGCGGCGTGCGTGAACCGGTCGGCGTCGGCGTCGGCCAGGGCGTCGGCGCCACTAGCGGCCGGGTGCGAGATGCCGTCGAGGTCGGGTTCGGTTGGCCGGCGCGGTGTTGGTCATCGGTCCGTCTGGGCGTCGACGGGTTGCGAAGGTGGCACGAAGATGGCGAAGCTGGCAGGGTTCTGAGAGCTGCCATCTTCGCCATCTTCGGTGCCATCTTCGGGGTTGGCGGCCAGGCGCCACTTCCACCCTTGGACGGCGTCGCCAGGCTTGCCGTACTTCTCTGTGACGACTCCCGCACGCTTGCGAGCGCGGCGAGCTTGGTCCTTGGTGTACCCGGCTAGAACCATCTCGTCGATCGCGTCTTTCGACCACTTGGGCCCGTCGGCGAGGATCATTACCAACGCTCGGGCGGCGTCGTCGCGGTCGTCGTCGGGGTCGTCGTGGCGGTCAGCTACCAGGTCGTCGGCGGTGTGTTTCGTCGCTCCCTCCCAGTGGATCATCCCGACCTTGAACAGCGGATGTGTTGCGAGCCGGTACGCGAGCGAGGGGGGTACCGCGGCCAGGTTGCTTTTGGCTACGGCGAGGATCCGTCGCGTGTCGTCCTCGGGATCGCTCCCGGCGACCAGCCCGACGCGAGCCGCGCCGACAATGCCAATCGACCCGCCACCCCGGTACAGCGCTTTACTGCCACCGGATTTGTTCAGGTGACGGATTATCACGATGCAGCACCGGGTTCGTTCGGCGATCTTCGCGAGCGGGGCGAGCGCTCCTCTCACGTCCTGGTCCCGATGCGAATCGACTTTGCCTGTGAGGAACGCTGCGAGCACGTCGACAACGACCAGGACGGCCTTCTCGGCGGTGACGATCCGTTCGAGGTGGTGCAGGTCGGCCGGGATTGACGGCGGACGGTCACGCATGACTTCGGGCCGGTTCGGGTCAGGTTCACGAACGGCGTCGAACAGCACGACTCGGTTCGGGTCCGCGCCGGCCGCGTCGAGGCGTGGCCGGATCGTGTCGCCGGGTCCGTCCTCGGCGGACATGAGCACCACGGATCCGGGGGCGTCCGGTGTGTATCCGTCCGGCATCGGCGAACCGGTCGAAATGCGGGCGGCCACGTCGAGTGTCAGCGTGGACTTTCCGCATCCGGGGTCACCGTCGAGCACGACCAGCTTTCCGATCGGCAGACGACCCGGCCACACCCACTCGACGCGTTCGGGTTGCACGTCAGACATGCGGATAATGAGCGGTTCCGCGGGCGGATCTTCGGGTTCGAGGCCGTCGACCGTCGTGCCGTTGGCCGGCGCGGCGTGTCCCGGCGCCGGTTTCGGCGATGCCGTCATTCGGCCCGAGAGCAACCGGACGAGCTTGTCGGGGCTTCGTGTCAACGTCTCCGCGATGTCCTGCGCATCGGCAATCTGCGCGTCGGTCAGCCTCACGACACGAGCCTCGACGCGTCGAACAGCACGATCCCGGCTGCGGTGATTGCGTTGACCGCGGCCATCGCGGTCGCGTTCGGGGTCGCACCGCGCCGGTTCGCCTCGAGCACTACGTGCTCAACCGCGAGCCCGACGATCACGTCGGCTGAGTCGTCGCACCACGGGGACTCAAAACCGGCCCATTCGCCGATGGCGACCGCGGCGTCGTCGAACCGCTCGGGCAGGTCCGTCGGGGTGTCGTTGAACGTCTCGGCGGTCATCGTTCGGCCCTTCCGTCGGCGAGCGCGGCTTCGATTCGCGCGATCGCGGCCCATAGCCGGGCGAGTTCGCGGTCCACGTCGCCTCCGGCGGCCCGCTCGGCGTACCGGCGGTGCCATTCATCGGCATATCGGCGCTCGCGACGTCGCGCCCGTGCGATAGGATCGGTCACGGTCACCGGTTGCGGCCCCGCTTCGGCGGGGTCGTGCCGCGTCACAACTCACCCCGAAGGTACCGCTCGAGGTCGTCGTGCAGGATGATGCGGCATCCGTCGACCAGCCGGGACGGCAACGAACCGTCAGCGATCAATCGTTTGAGTTTCGAGGTGCTCAGGCCGGATGCGGCTGCCGCGCCGGCGATGCGATACGAGATGGGTCGATGGACCGGCTCGGGTTGTTGGGTTGGCTGTGTTTGCTGGATCATGCGGCGCAGTAAACGGCATCGGTCGCCTATGATCAATGCGTGACCGCTATATCGATAACCCCCCGTGTCGAACTTCTCGAATACAGCGTCCCGCCGAACATCGGGGGCTTGCCAGCCGACCAGGTTCGGGGCGTGTTCACCGACGCGGGCGTACCGGGATGGCGGTTCGAGCTTGTCCTCGACGACCAACTACAGGTCGCTTCGGTCACGGTCACCGCGACCGGTGGCATCCCGATCGGACAACGGCGCCTGAGGGCCGCACACCTTGACGTGATGCGTCAGCGTCTCGCGGCGACAGCGGCGGAGTTCGCACGCGGCTACCGGGCCGGTCTGAGTCTCGAGGCGAAGCGCGCCGAAGCCGACAACGATCGGACGCGGGCGTACGCGGCCCGCGTGGGCGTCGAACCGGTCGGGACGCGCCCGGTGTCACCGATGCGTCAGCTCGTCGACGCGAACGAGGAACCGCGGCGGAACCCTGGGCGGCCGGTGCAGTGGACCGATGAGCGACTGGCGAGACTTGCCTCCGATTACGTGGCCGCGTGCGATGCGGGTGCGGCGACCCCTAACCGCGTCGTCGGGTCGAAGTGGGGGTACTCGGCCGTGACGGTCGCTCAATGTTTGACCAGGGCGCGGCGGACCGATCCGCCGATCTTGTCGCCGACGGTGCGAGGCCGGGCCGGTGGTGTGCTCACCGGTTACGGCGCGTCGCTCGTCGCCGGTGGTGCGACGTGACCGGTCCTGGCTGGGCACACGTGGGCACAGATTGGGCACACGTGGGCACAGATTGGGCACAGATCATCGCAGTTCATGCCGGACCACTTGAGCCCGAAAACGCTGTGACCTGGGCTTTTAGGGTCAATAGGGGT
>JAFDWI010000323.1 GCA_018268545.1 Actinomycetota bacterium | reverse complement strand
GGATCGACGCGGCGTCGATGGCACCTTCGGCGGCACCGGCGCCGACGAGCGTGTGGATCTCGTCGATGAACAGGATGATGTCACCGCGGGTGCGGATCTCCTTGAGCACCTTCTTGAGGCGTTCCTCGAAGTCGCCGCGGTAGCGCGAACCGGCCACGAGCGCACCCAGGTCGAGGGTGTAGAGCTGCTTGTCGTGCAGCGTTTCGGGCACGTCGTCGGCGGCGATCGCCTGGGCGAGCCCTTCGACGATCGCGGTCTTGCCGACGCCGGGTTCGCCGATGAGCACCGGGTTGTTCTTGGTACGTCGGCTGAGCACCTGCATGACCCGCTCGGTTTCGCGTTTGCGGCCGATGACGGGGTCGAGTTTCTTGTCGCGCGCGAGTTGGGTGAGGTTTCGCCCGAACTGGTCGAGCACCATCGATCCCGACGGGGTCTCCTGGCCGCTGCCTCCGGCGACGGCACCGGCTTTTTCGCCACCGACGCCTTCGGGTCCTGCGGCTCCCGACAGCAACTGGATGACCTGTTGGCGCACCCGTGACAGGTCGGCGCCGAGCTTGACGAGCACCTGTGCGGCGACGCCTTCGCCCTCGCGGATCAGCCCGAGCAGGATGTGTTCGGTGCCGATGTAGTTGTGGCCGAGCTGGAGCGCTTCACGCAACGACAGCTCGAGGACCTTCTTGGCGCGGGGGGTGAAGGGGATGTGCCCGGACGGCGAGGAACCGCCGTGGCCGATGATCTCCTCGACCTGGCTGCGGACGGCCTCGAGGGAGATCCCGAGTGATTCGAGCGATTTCGCGGCGACACCTTCGCCCTCGTGGATCAGCCCGAGGAGGATGTGTTCGGTGCCGATGTAGTTGTGGTTCAGCAGGCGCGCTTCTTCTTGCGCCAGCACGACCACTCGACGGGCCCGGTCTGTAAATCGTTCGAACAAGGTGAGCTCCTCCCCGACAGTAGGGATACGTCCGCCAAGTGTACCGCCCGTGCCAACCTGCCGACGCGTCGGGTGGTCGGGTAGGTTCGTGGGCGACCCCGGGCCGCTACGAAAAGTCGTGACACCGTGACCGATCAGACGACCGACCGCACGCCCGACATCGTCGGCGGCCAGCTGCCCCGGGTCGAGGACGCTTTGCGGGCGGCGGTGGCGACCGACGACGCGTTGCTGACCGAGATGGCGTCGCATCTGATCGTAGCGGGCGGCAAGCGGCAACGTCCGCTCGTGGCGTTGGCGTGCGGGGCGTGCGCTTCGGGTTTCGACGGCGGCGCTGTGGGCGAGCGGATCGTCCAGGGTGCGGTGTCGGTCGAGCTGGTGCACCTGGGTTCGCTGTACCACGACGACGTGATCGACGAGGCCGAGATCCGCCGTCAGGCCGACAGTGTGAATGCCCGATGGGGCAACCTGCGGGCGATCCTCGCGGGTGACTTCCTGCTGGCACGTGCATCGGAGATCGCGGCGTCGTTGGCGACGGAGATCGCCGGTCTCCTCGCGGCGACGATCGCCGATCTGTGTGTCGGCGAGGTCGCCGAGTTGCGTACGGCGTTCTCGACGGCACGCACCGAGGAGGACTACTTCGCGTCGATCGGCGGCAAGACGGCGGCGTTGTTCGCTGCGGCGGCGAGGATCGGGGCGCTCGCCGACGACCAGCCCCGTGAAGCGGTCGATGCCCTGGGCCATTTCGGATGGTGCTACGGGATGGCGTTCCAGATCGTCGACGACATCTTGGACCTCACCGCGACCGAAGCCCAGATGGGCAAACCGGTCGGACACGACATGGCCGAGGGCGTGTACACGCTGCCGGTGCTCGCGGCGCTGAAGTCCTCCGACGAGCTCGCTTCGTTGTTGGGTGGACCGATCGGTGACGACGAGTTGGCACGGGCACGCAAGCTGGTGCTCGAAGGCGGCGGGGTCACCGTTGCCGCCGAGACGGCATCGAATTGGCTGGATCGTGCCGATGCGGCGTTGGCAGCATTCTCGGGCAGCCCGGGTGCGGCGACGCTGGTCGATCTGACCGCCCGGCTGCGCGGCATGCTCGACGTGTGAGGCTCAGCCCAACGGGTTCTCAGCTCGCCCGGATACGGTCTTCGAGGGCTTCCCGCGCGAGTTGCGAGAGCGACTTCCCTTCACGGCGGGCGATCTCGGAAGCCTCATTCCGCAACGAGTTGGGGACCCGGAAGGAGATCTGCGGCGAACGGGCGTCCTCGGCCGACAGCGACGGGCGGCCCGCTCGTCGACGTACCGATCGAACGATGTCGTTCGCTCGGGCGGTCGTCAGTCGTTCGCCGTCACTCGTGTTGATGTCGACACGGTCGAGGTCGACGTCGGCACCGATCTCGCTGTCCACGTGGACCTGCGGCGTCGGTCGGTTCATCGTGACCTCCTCCGGTAAACAGTGGGCATGGCATGGATGATCAGCAGGATGTGTTCGCCATTTTCTCGATCCCGGGCTTCCAAAGCGATCACCTCCAGTTCTCGTCCTCGCTCATCGCTTCCAATCCAAAGCCACGCCTGACTCCCGTCGTCGGCGGAGACCTCTGACGGCTGGCTGGTCGCCATGACCGATCGGACCGATGCACTCCCGATGCGATGGCGGCGTGCGGCCTGGGTGAAGACGATCTTCACAGCACGGTTTTGTCATGCACAATAACATGGTTCGAGCGATTCCCGGCTCGCGCCATGAGCGTTCGATCGAAGCGGCACGTCGTGGTCATGGGAGTTTCGAGGCGATGACCGCGATCACGACAACGCCCGCCGCGACGAACGCGGTCAGGTAGGCGCACCACATTCGAAGGTTGAACACGGCCCTGTCGAGTTTGCGGAATGCCGGGTCGTAGCGGTCGAGCTTTCGGTCGAGTTGGAACTCGAGAGCGCGGACCTGTCTGTGCAGCGAGGAGATCTCACTGCACAACTCGATGATCTGTCGGGATGCTTCGTGGTCTCGGATCCAGTCGACCGGCATGGGTGGCTCCTCTGGGAGGGGTGCGGGGCTGCGTCAGGCGGCGTCGGGGGCGCAACAGGCGATGGCGGTCACGGCGTCGTTCACGCCGAGGCGGGGGTCACCTCCACTGCGGGCCCGGGTGGTCCCCGCTGACGGTGGGCACGGTTGTTCGGCGCGGACCCGGGGTGGGCCCATGGTTCGTCGCCATCGGTCGAAGAACGTGAACCCGCCGTGCCCGTCGGCTTCGATGGCGAACTCGCCGTTGTGCAGGTCGTGGTGGTGCCGATTGCACAGCACCACGAGATTCGCGAGGTCGGTCGGGCCGCCGTTCTCCCAGTACACGACGTGGAGGATCGCCGTGAGTTCGGCCAGGCCGTCGTCACGGTCACGCCACCAGACACCGATCGCGGCGGTGGCCTTGGTGGTCGCCAACTCCCCCGCTTCCCACGCGGCGCGCAGCTCGGGGCATCGGGCCGCGTCGTCGCCGGCGTCGACGAGCACGGCCGTCTGATGCCGTGAAAGGCCGAGGTCGACGGTTGCCCATTGGGCGAAGGTGGGGAACCCCGACCCGATCGCATGTCCGTCGCGGGAGCGGAACACCGCGAGCACCTGGGCGAAACGGGCCTCGGCGGCCGAGATGGTCGCAGCGGCGGAGATCAGCGCGTCACAGAGTTCGTCCAACGGCGCCTCGGCAGTCAACTCGGCCACCGGCTCGGTCGTGGTCAACAACTCCATGCACAGCACTTTATCGAACATATGTTCGGAATAGAACACTTGGTCGTCGATTTCTTCGCGCCGATCGGGCGACGCTGTCGCCTCGGGATCTCACCGCTCACCCGGGCCGAGGTGGCCTTCGCCATTCGGCGGCTCGATCGACGGCGAGGCGGCTCGGCGACGGGATCATCGTGTCCGCCGTACGACTGCGCGGCATCCACGACCTGCGTGCCGCGGAAGCGTTCCGGCTCGCCTTCACGCTCGTGGCGCGTGCCGGCGGAGCGTCGGGCCCCGGTTCCAGGATGACGACCGACGCCTCGTCGGCATCGCCACCCGGGAGAGCTTCGCGGTGCCGGGCACGAACGCGCCGCGGCCGACTTCGACGCGGGCCGAGTCGTTGTCGCGGTCGGTGTCGGTGCCGGCGGCAGCCCCATCGGGTCCACCGGCTTCGACGGTTCCGACGGATCAGGCGACCGAGGCGACCACGGCGATGAGCGCGGCGATCATGGAGATGCACATCGTGACCATCACGCCCAGGAGCCAGTGGAACTGTCGATCCATCTTGGCCTCGAGCTTCTCGCACAGCTCACCCATCTCGCCACGCAGCCCCTCACGCAGCTCACCCATCTCGCCACGCAACTCCTCGCGCAGCTCACCCATCTCGCCACGCAACTCCTCGCGCAGCTCACCCATCTCGCCACGCAGCTCCTCGCGCAGCTCACCCATCTCGCCACGCAGCTCCTCACGCAGCTCACCCATCTCGCCACGCAAGCCGTCGCGCAAGGCCGACATCTCTTCGCGCAGTTCCATCCGGGTGAGTGCGAGTTCGCGGGTGAGGACGTCTTTGGTGACAGGTTCGTCGACGTCTCGTGCCGGATAGTGCGAGAGCATGGCCTGGGTCACCTCCTCACCGAGTCTGGGCTGGAAATAGTCGTACATGTCGTGACGGTGCTTCTCGGAAAGTGCCACGGTTCTCCCGATTCTAGGACTCCTTCGACGGATGTGCGGGGGAAACGGATCCCGATCGGCGACCCGGTCAGTGGCAACACGCCACGCACCTGACCGGCTCGTGGATCCGAGTATGACTTCGGGGTGTGACACGAACCGAGACGCTGCGTCGATCGGATCTGCCGGTGACCATCGACGTCGCTCCGGGATGAGGATCGATCGACGGGTGAGGGCGTCAGCAGAAGAGGGTCACGGCCGACACAGCGGGCGGGCGAGCGGTCGACACAGCGGGCGTCCACCCGGCACGGCCGGCCACCGGCAACGCCGAGAACGCCGGGAGCGCCGGGAACGCCGGATCGAGCCGAGCGAGCGCACGCACGTCGGCCACGGTGGTCGGACCGCGGGCACCGGAATCCGGACGTCGCCCGGACGCGGGTTCGCCTGCACCGGGTGCCCGTGTCGTGGGCACCG
>JAFDWI010000322.1 GCA_018268545.1 Actinomycetota bacterium | reverse complement strand
GTTGTCCTTGATCCAGGCGAGCGCCCGCTTGACGTCGACGATGTGCGCCGGCCACTTCGCCTTGGGGCTGAGCCGATAGTTGATCGAGACGCACACCCACCCGTTCGATGCGAGACGGTCCATCAGCGGCATCGCCTGTTGATCCTTGTTGCCGATGATCCAACCGCCACCGTGTACCTGCAACAGCACGGGCGCCCGATCTCCGGGTCTCAGGTTCGGGCTCCGCCAGATGTCGAGCAGGTTGCGCCGACCATATTCGCCATAGGAGACCGGTGGGTCGTTCACCCAGCGACGTCGGGGAAAGTTGGCGGGTCCCCGCAGGATGTCCCGTCGACGATCCTTCGATGAGGGCTCCTCGGGAATCGGCGCCGCCGAGACCGCTTCCCCGAAGGCCTCTTCGAGTGCCCGAGTGTAGATCGCCTTCGAATCGACATCCTGTTGCCACAGTCGGAAGAGGCCGTACCACGACGCCGCCGTCACACCGAGCCCGACCCAACCGTCCGCGCTGCGCAGCGCGCCGCGGCGGATGTGCGCAGCGGTTGCGACCGCCTGCCACGAGATCGCGTGCAACGGCATCTCGGTCGTGAGCCACGACGGGAAGAACGTCAATACTCCCGTGCGTCCCCGCCGTGAGAACGGCTGGTGCGCGTTCACGGTGTTGAGCGCGCCGAGGAGCGACCGGTTCAGGTACTTCCGACCTTCGGCCTTCGGGTCGAGTTGTGGCCGTTGCTGCGTCATCGTGCCCCCTTGTCCGAAACGATCATGCGACCGGCGGTTCGGCATCCGCCAGTTCCCGCAGTCGATTCTTCGCGACCTTCCCGATCGTCGCCTCCGGGAACGCGTCGACGAAGTAGACCGCTCGGGGCACCTTGAACGCCGAGAGGTTCCCGGCACAGTGGTCGATGATCCGCGCAGCCAACTCCGCGTCGGTGCCCTCGGCGAACGCGCCCCGGATCACGAACGCCACCGGGACCATGTCGAGCATGTCGTGGGTCTTCGCCACCACCGCGACGTCGTCGAGACCCGGCACCTGGCGGATCGCGTCCTCGACCTCTCGCGCCGAGACGTTTTCGCCGCCGACCTTGAGCGCGTCCTTGTCCCGGTCGCAGTAGAAGAAGTTTCCCTCCTCACCCATACGTACGAGGTCGCCGGTCCGCAGCCAGCCGTCCTCGGTGAACGCCGCCGCGTTCGCCTCGGGGTTGTCGAAGTACTCGAGGAACAACTGGATCCCCCGTGTCCCCCGGACCCACAGTTCGCCGATGTCGCCGTCTGCGACGAGCTCACCCGAGTCCGGGTCGACGATCGCGAACTCGTACCCGGGCGTCGGCTTGCCCATCGACATGTCCGGGTAATGCTCGTGCGGGCGGGTCGTCGTTGCGTGGGTGACGGTCTCGGTCATCCCCCACGAGGCCGTGACCCGCATCTTCAACCAATCTTCGAGCACCGGCATGACCAGCCCGAAGGCACCTACCCTGACGGGGTGATCGGGGATGGGCTGATCGGCGACGGCCTTGAACACGAACGGGATGAGCGAAAGGTGCGTCACCGAATGCTTCGCGATCACCTCCCAGAACCGGCTGGCCGAGAACTTCGGCTGCAACACCACGGTTCCACCGACCCCGAGGGTCGTCCAGATCGACCAACTCTGCGCGTTCACGTGGAAGAACGGCAGGTAGATCAGATACACGTCGTCCGGGCCCATGTCGACGTTGACGGGACCTTGCCGCGCGGCCCACAACGCATTGCCGTGCGTGTGGACGACGGCCTTGGGACGTGACGTCGTCCCGGAGGTGAACAGGATGCCCGCAGGGGTGAGCGCATCGATCTCGACCTCGGGCAAGGACGCCGGATCGCCGGAGAGTTCACCGAACGGGGTATGCCCATGTTCGGGCTGATCGGGTGTCGCAGGCTCCCCGGAGTTGTCCGCGGTCACGACCGTGAAGCGCATCGCCGGACATGCCTCGTCGATCAATGCCGCGTATCGGGGCTGGGTGATCACCCCGACCGCGCGACTGTGCGAGGCGAAGTAGGCGACCTCGGCGGCGACGCTCTTGGTGTTCGTGGTGACACCGACCGCACCCAGGCGAGCACACGCATACCAGGCGATGACCGCCTCCGGACAGTTGTCGGCGTGGATCAGAACCTTGTCACCGGCCTCGACGCCGCGGTCGCACAGCCCGGCCGCGACCCGGTCGACGTCGTCGACGAAACGTGCATAGGTCCAGGTCTCATCGACTCCCGACCTCGGTTCCCAGATCAGGAACGGGTGATCGGGCCGCGTCGAGGCCCAACGCCGCAACATCCAGTTGATGTCCTGCCCGGTGAACTGGAAACGGTCCACGGCATGTTGATCCATCAGATTCCCCTGTCGTAGCGCTCGGATGACTCGGCGGTCACCGTCGACCCGGCGCGGTGGAAGTCGTCGTCACTCGACGGTCGGGCCCGGTCACTCATCGGGTTCCTCGGCAGATGACCACCACCGCCGGAGCCAGCATCGTTCCACGACCACGTCGAGGGCCAAGCCGAGGACCGCGAGCCACCCGAGCGGGGCGACGCGATCGAACCACGACGTCCAGCCGAACCGGAGGTACGTGTCCCGGAACGTGACGAAGGCGGCGACGTACGCGCCCGCCGCCAACAGGCACGCCGGGCTTCCGAAAGTCAGGATGCGACGCGCCTTGCGGAACCGGAGACACACGAACGCAGCCACGCCGAGGATCGGCGCGGTCCACCATCCGGCGAGGACCCCGGACACGAGCGCCGCGGCGACCGTGACGCCGACGACGACCTTCGCCTTGGGCGGCGCGCCCCGGTACTGCAAAGCCGAACGCCACTCGAACGGGAGCGGCACGCTGTCGGATGCCCGTCCCGGACCCGTCGGGCGATGCTCGTCGGCGAGGGGCACCATCTTGTGCCGGAATCCCGGACGCAACGCGAGTACGAGACAGGCGGCCATCGCCATGGCCGACAGTCCGATCGCGATCCAGATCACCCGTTGCGGTGTCCAGGTCAGCTCGACGTGGAGCACGCGCCTTCCGGCGGGGTCGATGCTCCAGCCGTTCGCGTAGCCGTTCACCAACCTCGACGCCCCGAGCGCTTTGCCGTCGACCGTCGCATGCCATCCGGCGCTCTGGGACTGGCCCAACACGAGCCAGAACCTGGCATCGGCGCCCGTGACCGTGAGGTCGTACGACGTCCGGGATTGCCCGTCGATCCGGATCTTCGGTCCCGCCGTCGCGGACCGATCGACCAACAGACCGGTCGAATGATCGGCCGATCCACCGGCAGCTGAACGGAACGCCAATTGATCGAAGTCGAGCCCCGAGTTCGCGCCGGCAGCGGTCAACAGGTTGTGACGGCCGGGGCCCATCTCCACGCCATTCGCGGCTGATGGCCCACAGGGCGTGACCGTCAGGTTGTCGCCCGCGAGCGCGTCACCGACCGTCCCGGACACATGGACGGGGACGTCATGGTTGTCGAGCAGCACGAATTTCGAACTACAGCCCGTCGGCAACGCGGCCGTCACCGGTGGGGCGTTCACCTGCAGTCCCGGAACACCCCACTGCGCGATCGACACGGGCATCGGG
>JAFDWI010000321.1 GCA_018268545.1 Actinomycetota bacterium | reverse complement strand
TCGAACTCACGCTGGCGGCGACCGAGGACCGGGTCCTCGACCTGGTCACCGAACTCGGCGACTCACAGGCCCGCGTGAACGAACTCCAGGAACAACTCGTCGGGTTGCTGGTGTCGGGACGGGTCATCGACCCGGTGCCGGGCGACCGGTACTTTGCCGACATCGACTGCTGCACCGACGCTGCACGCTCAGCCCGACGGCACCTCGGCGGCATCATGCTCCCCGAGGCAGCGTGCCACGACCTGGCCGAACTCGATCGTCGACTCGAAGCGAAATCCTGGGGACAGACCGCGTGGCGGGCGCTCATGGCGCTGCACGCGTTCGCATCGGACACGTCGTTCGCCCCCGGTTTCTGGGAATGGTGTGTCGCCGGCCGAAGTCCGCTCACGTGGCCGGCCTCGTCCAAGAAGCTCGCCATGCACGAATCGGAGTCGGTGATGCAGAACGACGCATTACGTGCCCAACGGCTGTTTCCGATCGACGAACGTGTGGACCCGTCCGGTCGGATCATCATGGAAGCCCACATCAAGATCGTCACGGGCGGCGGACCGCAGATCCCCCGGATCTACTTCTACGACGATCGTCACGGACCCACCGGCAAGGTCCACATCGGGTTCTTCGGACCGCACTGGCGCGTCCCGACCGCGACGACGGGATGACCGGCCCCGGTAGCGTCCCGGCGATGAACACCGAAGCCCACGCCGAACTGGCACGCCTGGCAGCCGAGTACGCCGCCGCGGTCGACGGGCGCGACGCCGAAGCGTTCGTCGCGTTGTTCGCGGCGGACGCGACCCTAACCGTTCCGGGACCGGAGCCGTGGATCCTCACCGGCCGCGACGAGTTGCGGGCGATCATCGACGGAGTCGCCGGGTTCGTCGCGACCCTCCACTTCGTCGGCCAGTCGACCTACCGGATCGACGGGGACGACGCGACCGGCGAGGTCGCTTGTCTGGCGCACCATCTGTCGATGCGCGGTGCACAGGCCGTCGATCAGGTGTGGGTCATCCGCTACCACGACGCCTACCGCCACACCGACGAAGGCTGGCGGTTCGCGCGGCGCGACATCGAGTTGCTCTGGACCGAGGACCACCCCGCCGAGCTGCCACCGACATGACGCCGCCGTAGATCACGGGTCGAACTCGGGTGTGATCGCGGCGAGCAGCCGACCCGTCGACGCGATCGAACGGCGGGTCTCGCGCGCCGCGGCCGCCAACGGATCGGACACCACGACCGGGACTGCATCCTCGTCGTCGTCACCGACGAGGCGTCGACGTGCGTCGACGAGGCCATCCGCGGCACGAAGCGCAACGAGCCCCACTGCGGCCGCGCCGAGCGCGGACCCCGTCGCGTCGTTCACGACGACCATCGGGCGTTGCACGGCCGCTGCGACCAGATCACGCCACAGCGGTGACACGAACGCTCCGCCGGTCGCCCGAACCTCCTCGACCGGACAAACCGCGGCGATCCGGTCGACGATCACACCCAGCGCCGCGGCCACGCCTTCGAAAGCGGCTCGGACCAGGTGTGCACGTCCGTGGTGACGCCGCAGCCCGAGGTACGCGCCGGGGATCGACGCATCCCACCGCGGGGCGCGATCAGCCAGGAGATACGGCACCATCACCAGCCCGTCGGACCCCGGTGGCGCGGCTGCGGCCAACTCGTCGACGGCGGCACCCACCTGGAGGCCGAATTCCTCGGCCAGCCACGCCGTGATGTTCCCGCCGTTGGAAACGGCACCGCCGAGCACCCAGGACGACTCGGTCAACGCGTAACAGAACAGCGCGTCCGGGATCACCTCGGGGATCGAATCGACCATGATGCGGGCCGCGCCACTCGTCCCCAACGACAACCCGACGACCCCGGGTTGGACCGCCCCGGCACCGACGTTGGCGAGCGGCCCGTCCGCGGCACCCAGGACCACCGGGATCCCGGCCGGTGCGCCGATGCGTTCGGCGATGTCGCCGCGCAGCGGACACGTCGCCGTCGGCGACGCGATCGTCGGCAACACCGCTTCGTCGACACCGGCCAGCAGCAACGCGTCGCGGTCCCAGCGCCCGGTTCGCAGGTCCATCATCGCCCACCCCGATGCCGACGACACCTCGGTCACCGGATCGCCGGTGAGCCACGCGACCACCAGCGCCTTCAGGTCGACCCATCGTGCAACCGCTGCGAAAGCGAGCGGGTCGTGGCGGCGCAGCCAGGCGAGCTTGGCCAGCGGGGCCATCGGGTGCAGCGGCACGCCGGTGCGCGCGTGGGCGAACCCGGCGACCCGATCCTGTTGCCAATCGGCGACGACCTCGGCCGGGCGGGCATCTGCCCAGGTGAGCAACGGCGTCAGCGGATCGCCGCGGGCGTCGAGTCCGACGAGCGCATGCATCGCCGTGGAAAGGGCGATCGCATCGGGACGGACCCGTGACTCGGCAATGACCGCGCCCAAGACATCGAGGACGGCGCTCCGCACCGATCGGGGATCCTGGATCGCCCGACCATCGGCGTCGACGCTCATTTCGATCCGTTGTCGGTGCATCGTCACGGCGCCCGGGCCGACGAACACGGCCGCCTTCACCGACGACGTTCCCACATCCAGACCGACGACGATCGGGAGGTCCGCTCCAATTGACGTCGTCATCGTCGTCCTCGCTGGTCTCGTCGCTCCGGCTCCGATGCAGCCGGAGAGGCTGTCGCCAAAATCATGCCCGCTCAGAGCCGATGTGGACTCGTTCTGCCTGCGTCCTCGTCCTCGTCGCACTGTGTGTGCGCCTTCGTCCTGCGTCCTTTCACAGCACTTCGCCACACC
>JAFDWI010000320.1 GCA_018268545.1 Actinomycetota bacterium | reverse complement strand
AGGAGCCGACCCCGAGCCCCCAGAACACGACCGTTCCACCGACCAGCACGCCCGCGACCCATGCGGCGGCAACGAGGACCAACGCGATCGGGGCATAGCGGGCCATGATCCGGTCGCGATAGGTGTAATCGCTGCGCAGGCCCGCAACGGCCCGGAACACCCCGTGGACGATCGCGAGGACAACGCGCGTCAACAGGGCCTGGTCCCCCCGGGGCACGACCACCGTCCGGACCGCGGACAGTCCGGTCGCGAGTACGACGGCACCGCCAACGAGAATCGCGACCGGGTTCACCGCGTGCACTCGGTCAGCTTCTCATGTGATCGCCGATGGAACGGCCATCGAAGCGTGCTTCAGAAGTAGACGATCTTCTCCGCGGCGGCTTCTGCGGCGTCGAGGTCGTCGGTGTAGGCGCCGGTGGACAGGTACTTCCAACCGGCGTCGGCGACGATGAACACGATGACGCCAGATTCGATCCGCGCGGCGACCTTCACGGCCCCGGCCATTGCGGCACCGCCGGAGATCCCGGCGAAGATCCCGGCATCGGCGACCAGGCGACGCGCCCATTCGAGCGACTCGCGGGGCCGCACGATCGACTTGCCGTCGAGCAGATCGAGCCCACCCCACTTTTCGAAGACCGGCGGGATGTAACCGTCGTCCAGACTCCGCAGACCCTCGACGAGCTCTCCCGAGGGAGGTTCGACGGCGAAGATCTTCACGTCTTCGCGCTGCTCCTTGAGGTACGTCCCGACGCCCATGAGCGTGCCGGAGGTCCCGAGCCCGGCGACGAAGTGGGTGATGTCGGGTACGTCGGCGAGGATCTCGGGGCCGGTCGTGGTGTAGTGCGCCCGCGGGTTCGCCTCGTTGCCGTACTGGTACAGGAACGCCCAACTCGGGTTCTCGTCCGCGAGCGCCTGGGCCTTGCGGACCGCTCCGTTGGAACCTTCACCACCCGGCGAGAGGATGACCTCGGCCCCGAACACCTCGAGCAGTTGGCGCCGTTCGACCGAGACGTTCTCGGGCAACACGATCTTGAGCGGGTATCCGCGCATCTTCGCGATCATCGCCAACGCGATCCCGGTGTTGCCCGAGGACGGTTCGATGATCGTCTGACCGGCACGAAGCGTTCCGTCGGCTTCGGCCTCGTCGATCATCGCCTTCGCGATCCGGTCCTTGACCGAACCGGCGGGATTCTGGCCCTCGAGTTTCGCGAGGATGCGCACCTTCGGGTTCGGCCCGAGCGCGGAAACATCGACCATCGGTGTGTTGCCGATCAGATCGAGGACCGAGCGGTAGACGGTCATGCGCGCTCCCGGATGTGAATACCTGAGCAATTCGATCGGAATTCTACCTGTTTGTCAACACTTCGGTACCAACTCGACGATCTCCTCGACGACCTCGCGCCCGTCGAGCAGATATGAACGGAGGACCGGAAGCTCATCGCGCAGCGACACGATCACGTACTTCCAACCTTCGAGGAACGGATTGTCGGCACGGTCGATGTCGGTGGGTGACGGGTACGCATCGGTATGGGTGTGGGAGTGCATCACGCCGATGATCTCGAACCCCCGGGGCCCGAAGGCAGCCTCTGCATCGGCGAAACCCGCCGGTCCGATCGCATAGGTCCTGGCCGAGTCGTCGGTGTTGCGGGCCGGACAGAACGCCTCGATCCGCTGGGATCCGGGAACCCCGCCGAGCAGGCCACACGCTTCGAGTGGATACCCGCCGATGGCCGTCGCCAGCATCGTCTCGTAGACGGCCCGGGCGAGCACGACCGGGGCACCGCCGGCGAGCCGGACCGGCGGACTCGGGTGGCGCGTGTCGTCCATCGCCCGGAGGATAACCGGACCGGTAGGTTGAACGGTCCCATGTCCGCCAAGAACGACCGACGATCCCCGGTGATCGCAACGAACCGACAGGCACGACACGACTACGAGATCCTCGAGGAGGTCGAAGCGGGCATCATGCTCGCGGGAAGCGAGGTGAAGTCGCTGCGCGAGGCGAAGGTCACGCTGTCGGACGCGTACGCGCGCATCATCGCCGGTGAGTTGTGGCTCATCGGACTGCACATCGCGCCGTACTCCCACGCCGCGGCCCACACCGGCCACATCGTCGACCGTGACCGCAAACTGCTCGTGCACCGTCACCAGATCGAACACCTGAACGCGCGGCTCGCCGTCGAGCATCTCACGCTCGTCCCGCTGCAGATGCGCTTCGTGAACGGTCGGGTCAAGGTCGACGTGGCACTCGCCCGAGGGCGCAAACTGCACGACAAGCGCCAGTTGATCGCGAAACGCGACGCCGACCTCGAGGCTCGCCGAGCGATGGCCGCGGCGAACCGCCGAGGAGACCGATGACGACCCCGTCGAACACGCCTGCATCCTCCGGATCGGGTCGGCCGCTGTTCGACCACATCGGAGCCGTCATCGCCGACTGGGCGGCCGATGATCCCGGGGCGCTCGCCGTCGTGGACGACACCCGACCGGTGACCGTCGGCGAACTCGACCGACGCATCGACACCCAGGTTGCCGACATCGCCACGCGTACGAGCGACCGGGGGCGGGTGGCGACCCACGCACCGGCCTCGGCCGAACTCCTGGCCACGCTCTACGCGGTGCCCCGATCGGGTCGGGTCCTCGTGCCGATCAACACGCGTCTCGCCGACACCGCAAAGCTCGCTCAGCTCCGACGTGCCGAGGTCGAGTTGCTCATCGGCGACCCGATCGACGGGTTCGACGGCACCACGATCCCGCTCACCGAACTCGGTCGGACCCCACGGCGGGCCGAAGCGACGCGGGTGATCGACCGCAACCACGACGACGTCGCATGGATCATCTTCACCTCCGGATCGACCGGCGAACCCAAGGGCGTACTGATCACCCACACGTCACTGGCTGCGGCGGTCACCGCGACCGCGGCGGCCCGGCCGATCGCGGACGACGACGTGTACCTGTACCCGTTCCCGCTGTTCCACATCGCCGCCTACAACGTGATCCACGCGCATGCCCGCCGCCGGCCCGTGGTCCTCCCTCCCCGCTTCGATGCCCGGCGGATCATCGAGTTGTGTCACGCGCACCGCGTCACCACGATGTCGTCGACCGCGACGATGCTCCGGATGCTCCTCGACGCGCTCGCCGACGACCCGCGTCTGGGACCGCCGGTGTCGTTGCGCTCGATCGCCTATGGGGCGGCGCCGATGCCCGCCGAGTTGCTGGTCGAAGCCGCCGAGGTGCTCGGGTGTGATTTCGCGCAGGGCTACGGGTCGACCGAACTGTCGGGGAACGCGGTGTTCCTCGGGCCCCAAGAGCACCGGCGCGGCCTCACCGATGACCGGGCGATCCTTCGCGCCGCGGGGTTCCCTGCGCCCGGTGTCGAGATCCGGATCGCCGATGCACACGGCGACGAGCTTGCCGCCGGCGAGGCCGGTGAGGTCACGGTCCGCGCAGCGCAAGTCTGTGCGGGGTATCTGGACGACCCGATCACGACCGCCGACACGATCCGGGACGGCTGGCTGCACACGGGGGACATCGGGATCCTCGACGATCGGGGTCTGCTCCGGATCGTCGATCGGGCCAAGGACATGGTGGTGACCGGCGGTGAGAACGTCGCCTCGCGCGCGGTCGAAGACGCCCTTCGGAGCCACCCCGACGTCGCCGACGTCGCCGTGGTCGGCCTGCCCGATCCGCGCTGGGGTGAAGCGGTGACCGCGGCCGTCGTGGCGACCGCCGATTCGGGGCTCCGCGGCGATGTCTGGCGGCGTGCGCCGGAGTCGTTCGTCGCGGCGCTTGGCGACCTCGCCGCCTGTGATCTCGCCGGGTACGCGAAGCCACGCAACGTGTTCGTCGGGCCGGAACTCCCCGTCAACGCGAACGGCAAGATCGACAAACGCCGGTTACGGACCCTGCTGGCCGAATCGCCCGGATCAACGACATCGCCGTAGTCTTGACCGCGTGGTCAAGTTCGGCGCGCACCCGGAACCCGACGTGACGCAAGGCGCGCGCCGAGGCTCCCGCCGGGCGCCAACCCCCGTCAAAGCGAAGAAAACCGCTGTTCCCGGCAGTGCGCGGGCGGCGTGGCGCCACCGCAGTTTCCGGCTCGTCTACCTGGGCGCGTTCACGTCGAGTATCGGCACGTGGATGCAGAACGTCGTCCTCGGTGCCCTCGCGTACAACCTCACGCACTCGGCGGTGTTCGTCGGGATCATGGCGTTCGCCCAGCTCGGGCCCCTCTTGCTGTTCTCCACGCTCGGCGGCATGCTCGCCGACAGTTTCGACCGCAAGAAGGTGCTCATCATCCTGACAGCCGAGCAAGGGGTCGGCTCGGTCGTCCTCGGAATGTTGGCGTTCGCCGACCACCCCTCGAAGTGGGCACTCGTCGGTGTGGTGTTCCTGATCGGACTCGGCAACGCGCTCTATGCACCGGTGTTCTCGGCGATCTTGCCCGTGCTCGTCCCACGCCGCGACATCTCCGGCGCGATCTCGCTCAACTCGGTACAGATGAACGCGTCGCGGGTCGTGGGACCGGCGATCGGCAGCGTCCTGTACGCGACGATCGGCGCCGGGTGGGTGTTCCAACTCAATGCACTGAGCTACCTGGCCGTGATCGTGGTGATCTTGCGCGTGGCGCTCCCCGATCCGCCCGATGCCGGCGCGACCGGGTGGCGACGTCTCGTCGGCGGGATCACCGTCGCGCGATCGGATCGGGTGGTCGCCCACTGTCTGATCGTGATCGCGACGTTCTCGCTCGTGTGTCTGCCCTTCATCACCCAGATGCCGTCGATCGCCGACCGCCATTTCGGTATCGACCCGAAGTCCACGGCGTACGGCGTGCTCTACGGGGCGTTCGGCGTTGGCGCGGTGATCGGGGCGTTGTCGATCGGAACGGTGTTCGCACAGGCCGACAAGGCGAAGGTGACGCGACGTTCGATGGTCGGTTTCGCCGTGGTGCTGAGCGTGTTCGGGACACTCCGCGTCACCTGGCTCGCCTACGTCGTCGTGCTCGCGGTCGGCGTATTCTACTTCGTCGTGATCACCGGGCTGTCCACGGTCCTCCAGGAGAAGATCGACGACGCGGACCGCGGCAAGGTGATGGCCTGGTGGATCATGGGATACGGCGGCGTCGTCCCGATCGGCGGCATGATCGGCGGCTGGTTGATGGATCTGTCGTCGATCGAACTCGTGCTCGGTTTCGGCGCGCTCGCCGCGGTCGGACTCGCCGTCGCCTTCGACCTGCAACCCGGGTCGACCCCGTCGGATGGTCGCGGCGACCGATCGGGGCACGAGGCGGCTTCCCAGGGCGTGTCACGGAGCTCCGGGATCCTCGAGACCGCGGCAACCGGTGAGATCCCGGCGGTCAGCGTGTAGAATGGATGGCGATCATCTACGGGGCTGATCGGTTTCGACGTCGAGACCGGGACTCGTGTGTGCGACCAGAGTTGCTCAGACTCTCAAAACGGGGCACCAAAAGAAGCGCCAAGGGCGACTTCGCTCTCGCCGCCTGATCTGATCAGGTGATCCGAGAGTCACAGCGACCAGCAATGGCACGCGGGGCCTGACCAGCACAGCCCGGCAACAGAAGTGCAGGTTGACGGCGGGAAAGACCGCTGACGGTGGGAAAGACCACTGCCACCTCGGAACAGACGAGGCGGATGGCGTCAGCCAGTCGACCCGGCGATGAACCGACCGCAAAGGCTCGAACTCGGGAATGGTCGT
>JAFDWI010000031.1 GCA_018268545.1 Actinomycetota bacterium | reverse complement strand
GTATGAGTCCCCTGTGGTGGTGGGGTTTGGGGGTCGGGGATCCACCGTGAGGTGAGCCACCGGCGTGATCCTTGGTGTGTACCTGAAAATGCACACGAAGGAGAACACACCGATGGCTCTTGACGAGTCTGCCGTATCTGAACTGCTCGCCGCGTTTGACGTCGGGCAGGGCACCGATCTGGTCCGCGAACTCGCCCAGTACGGGTTCCAGGCGTTGATCGAGGCCGAAGCCGCCGGGAAGATCGGCGCCGGGCGTTATGAGCGCACTGAGGGGCGAGTGACCGAACGGAACGGTCATCGCCCGAAGGTGTTGTCGACCAAGGCCGGGGACCTGCACTTGGAGATCCCCAAGCTCCGCGAAGGGAGCTTCTTCCCATCGATCCTGGAACGCCGACGCCGGGTCGACCAGGCCCTGCACGCGGTGATCATGGAAGCGTATGTGAACGGCGTGTCGACTCGCTCGGTCGATGACCTGGTCGTCGCCCTGGGCTGTGACACCGGAATCTCCAAGTCGGAGGTGTCCCGGATCTGTGCGGGCCTGGATGAACGCGTGGACAAGTTCCGGAACCGTGCCCTGGGTCTGGTCGGCTACCCGTCTGTGTACCTGGACGCCACCTATGTTCATGTCCGTGACGACGCGCTGGGCCAGGTCGTGTCCCGTGCTGTGGTCGTCGCGATCGGGATCACCGCGCAAGGCACCCGGGAAATCCTGGGCCTGGACATCGGCGATTCGGAAGATGAGACGCATCACGGACCCGGTTCCTACGCAGCCTGAAACAACGCGGGCTGCGCGGTGTGCGCCTGGTGATCTCCGACGCGCATGCCGGCCTGAAAGCCGCGATCACGAAATGCTTCTCCGGAGCCACCTGGCAACGTTGCCGAGTGCATTTCGCCCGGAACCTGCTCGCCACCGTCCCCAAAGCCGACAGCGACATGGTCTCGGCTGCGTTCCGGTCGATCTTCGCTCTCGGTGACCCCGACGCCGTCGCCACCCGCTGGGACGAGGTCACCGACCTGTTCGCACCCCGCCTGCCCAAGACCGCTGCGTTGATGCGAGACGCACGTGACGACGTTCTCGCGTTCCGCACCTTCCCGAAAGCCCACTGGCGGAAGATCTGGTCGAACAACCCGCTCGAGCGGTTGAACAAGGAAATCAAACGCCGTTCCCACGTCGTCGGGATCTTCCCGAACGACCCGGCCGTGATCCGCCTCATCGGGGCTGTGCTCGCCGATCAACACGACGAATGGGCCATCGCTCGCCGCTACCTCTCAGAAACCTCGATGGACGAACTCAACAACACGCGCGAGACTCCCACAAGTCAGCCCGAACTCGAAGGCTGAACACACCGAGGACCACCCCCCAAACCCCACCACCCCACGGGACTCTGTCCTGACACCCCGACGGCCCCAGCAGCTTCGGACTGACCGCATGAGCGCTCGAAAGGTCCTGGCGCACCCGTCGGGTCCACGATGCACTCATCGATTCCCGACATCCCGACACCCTCTGCGGCTCAGAGCCGCGGAGACCTCTCCGGCTCCTGCCGTGCTGCATCGCCGGTTTCCAAGGTTCCCCCGCGTTCGCCGCGTCGGGATTCAGCGTGGTGCGCCGACGCGAAACCTTCTTCACGCCGCGTCGGATTGTGGGATGGCCGGCCGCCATCAGTCGTGCCCTCGTGTTGAAGAGGGCGGCGTGAGTGATCCTTCGTCGGTTCACGGCAACGGGTCTCCTCGTCCGCTGATCTGTCCTCCGGTGAGACCACGGATCTTCTCGAGCAACGCGATGACGTATCTCCGAGTGCCGTCGCGGAGCGGTGACGCGAAATGGTGGGCACGACGCTGCTCGAAGAACAGTGCCGTACGGAGACTCGCGAGATCCTCGGGGAGCGGTAACCCGGCGAAGAAGTCCCCTCTGATGCGATTGGCGAATTCCCCTACCGATTCAGCCGAGCCGTGGCGCATGTAGGCGTTCCAGGTCAACGCGAACTCCCAGATCTCATGGAACGGCGCGTCGGCCGGCGGGACGACGATCACACGACCGGGTCTTTGGCTGGTCATGCGTGACCATCCGATTCGCGCACGAGACGCGCCAGGCGCTCGATCGTCTGGTCGCTGAACGAGTCGCGGGTGCGGTCGAAGTCGATGCGTCCCGCCACCGAGACCGCGAGGACGCGGTGCGCGTCGATCAACAGTCCGGGCAGTCCGGTGGTCTTCTGGTAGCGGCGGAGCTGGTTGTACGCGGGTGTGGACGTGACACCCTCACCGTGGCGACGTTCGATCAACTGTTTGACCTCGACCACCCACCGGTCCCGCCCATCGTCATCGCGCAGCACGAAACCTGCGATGCCACCGTCGGCCAGGTGGACCTGTGGGACCGCGGTCAGCGTGGGTGTGGCGAGGCGGATGAGCGGTTCCACGATGTACTGCGAAACCTGTTCCTCGTTCTCGAGCGCACCCGCTGTGACCGCGCACCACTGTTCCAGCGACATCTGCTCCGGGTCGGGAAGGTCCGGTCGTCCGACCGGCGTCTCGGTCACCCAACCGAGTTCCTCCCGGAGCTCCGGGTCGACCGCGACGAAATCCAGGGCGTCGATGGCTTCAGGACGCAGGTACTTCCCCGACCGGCCTTTGAGGTTCAGGTGCCCGTTGGCGACACGCTCCAGAGTCGCGAAATCGATCGGCTCGATCTCGATCGGAACGGTCAGGTCGACCATCCACTGTGCGGGTGCGACGTCGGTCGTGACCTCGATGTCGCTGTGCGCGTCGAAGTACGCGTCGCTCGCGGCTCGTGCGACGAAGTGCACGGCCTTGCCTGGCGCCCGGTAGTAGACGAGCACGAGATCACCGAAACGAACCTTCGGTGACGCGTTCCAACGTGTGGTGAACACGCCGTGTCGCGACAGGTCACGCTCGGCCTCGCGAAGATTCTCCTCGGTCATGTACGAGTCGTCGTCGCCCATCACCAGCCACGCCGCTGTCGGGTCGGTGTCACACGGATCGCCACGGAGCGGCAACACGTCCCGCGCTTCGCATGCCATATCGGCGAGCGCGGCGAACAGTTCGCGTATTCGTTCACCGGTCGCGTCGGCCAAGGGCACGACCTCCCCCGCGAGGATCCCGACGAGCCCGTCGTCACCGAGGTGGGCTTCGAGACGTCCGACCCCGTTGTCGCCGTGCGGATAGGTGGCGACAGCTCTGAACAGCAGGTCGTGATCCAACGCGTCGTCCGCGACGAGCACGGAAAGCCCGATGACCGGCTCACCGAGACGATCACGGAACCACACAGCACCCGCGGATTCACCATTCGCGAAGGTGAACATGAAACCGTCGACATGCCCCCCAACCGGTTCGAGGTCACCGTTGGCGATCTCCGTGATGGATGCGACGACGTCGGCTCGGGTGATGGATCGATCGGTCATGTTGTGCTCCTCGTCGGACGGTTGTCGTGTCATGCGCACCGGACGTGAGCCGGCCATACCCCGTCGGACCGTCCAGTGGCAGATTGGAAGAGACGAGTATGCACGTCGGGTGTAACAGTTACGCCGCGACCATTCATGAGGCCCGGGTATCCTCGAGGACGGGCGTGGCGTTCGGGCAGCGATGACTTGCCCTCGCACCCTGGGGAACGGAACTGACGGGACCGGCGAAAGGTGGCTAGCCATGCGTGACGATGACGACGAACCCATGGATGACGACCAGGGATGGTGGACGCCTCCGGACGATCCGGTGGAGATGCTCAAGGCGATCGGCTGGTGGGGGTCGGGGAACGAGTACTGGGACGAGTTGCGTCGTGGCCGCGGCGGAATACCCGACGAGGAACACCCGCTGCGCCTCGCAATCGTGACCGACGACCCCGCGAAGATGATTGACGACTACGACGACATCGACGACGCCGACGACATCGATGCAGATACGCCTGAAGGCGCACGTCTACACAAGGAGGCTCGTAGCAGGAAGGGCGGGGTCTTCGTCGACACGAACGGCGACGATGCGTGGCTTCACGAGGAGATCCTCGAGGCCGCCGACGGCAGACGCCAGAAGAAGCTCCGTATACGTCCGACGCCGATGAACGAGGACTGGCTGCGGACGATGTCCTGGAATTTCCCGAGGAACATCACCGCCGAACAGTTCGAGCGTTTGTTCGCTTCGAGAACGTTGGAGGAGTTCATGCGGCTGCCGGCCGCCCGGCCCATGCCCGCCAAACTCCGCGCCGACGTGATGCGGCGGATCGAGCAGCGTGCCGAACAGCCACCTCCGGACAAGACCGACGGACCAAGCGATCCGCGCGAGTTGGTGTCTTAGAGCAGCACTCAGCGGGGTGCGTCGCAGTCGCCACCACCGACGTCGACCCACGGACGCGACTCCGCATCTGCGTCCAACGCTCGGTTCCAGAACGAACCCTCGACACCGTTGACGTCGGTACCGATCGATTCCGCCGAGTCCCCGGCCCCCGACCATCAGTCGCGGACCATCAGGACCGACCCCGGTTCCACACACCCTGCAGCAGTCTCCGACCCGGCCGGATGACCGTCCCCCCGGCCGCGACAGGGCCGGCAGACGCCGGGTCCGGCAAGTCTAATCCAGCCCGAGCAGTTCCCGGATCCGTTCGGGACGCATCATCGGACCGATCGGCCCTTCGGCGCCCGGCGAGTGCTCGAACGACCGCAACAGTCGCTCGAGGCTTTCCCGTCGAGTCGGATCCGCGGCCGCCGCCCGTGGGGTCACCCCGCCCAGAGCCGGGACCGGTTCGTCGCACCACTGACGCTCGTAGCGGTCCCGAATCGTCTCCAACGTCGCGAGCATCTCCGGGTCATCGAGGTCCGGTGGCTTCGGTAGCGCCACCGTACCGCCCCCCACGCCGGCTCCGCCGGCTACCCGAGCGGCCCGTGCCGAACGGATCATCGCGGCGGTGTCGATCGGTGTGCGTTCATCGGCCACCACACGGGCCGATCGCAGTCGTTTCGTCAACGTGTCCACGACCCGGTCGGCTCGCGCTTCGCTGTTGGTCTCGACGATGATCCGGTCACCTTCCAGCTTCAGGTTCGCCCGGATGATGAACTCCTCACCGGTCCCGTCGACATCGACCAGGTCCAACCAGCGGTTGTCGCCACCGCTCGGGGAGTCGTCGGGTTCGTACGTTCGCTCGAGCACCCGCCGGGCCGCATCGGCGTCGCGCACCGCCAAAACCACCCGGCACTGCACCATCCGTTCGCCTTCACGGGTGGTGACCACCGGCGGCCGATGCGAGTCGGCGACCCACCGGGCGATCGCGAACGGATCCCCGGTCTCACACAGATCCAACACCCGGGCCTCTTGTCCGACCTGCACCCCGAAGATCCCGCCGACGAACCGGTGGGTCACCCCGTCGGGAACCACCCGGGCACAGCACAGCATCCCCACCGACACCTGGTTGCTCAAGGTGCGTTCGCGAACGTCGACCACGGCGCTGTCAGCCAGGTTCACCAGGGTCATGCCTTCGCCGGGACGAACGTCGGTCACCTCGAACACGCTGCGGTCCACCAGCGTCCACGAGTGGGCCAGCAACGCCTCGTCGTCGGGCAGCAACGGCCCTCGTTCGTCGAGGAACCGTTCGAACCAGCCTCCTTCGGTGAGGACCAGGTCCAACACGATCGGGTCCGCGAACGCCTCGGCCAACGAATCGGGATCGTCGGGGTCGAGTGCCCGGGACTCGGCCACCGCCCACACCATCTCGTCCGCCCGACCGCCACGACGTTCCAGGAACGTCGTCGCCTTACGACACAACCAACCGATCCGTTCGGCCAACGGCGGGGGGCTCACCTGGGGGTTGTGGCACTGCTTGTACTTGCGACCCGACCCGCACCAGCACGGCTCGTTCCTCCCGGGCCGGGTGCCGGCCGACGCCTTGGCCGTGACGAGCTCGGCGAGGTCCTGTTCGATCGTGTCGGTTGACGGCACCCGCTGCCACAGGGTTTCGGCCCGGTCGATCTCACCGCGGTCGAACGCGTACCAGGCCAGACGGTCCGTGGGTCGCGAATCGGTCGGATCGGCCTCGTGGGCGATCTCCAGGTGCTGCTCGGCGGTGACCGGGTCCCCGGCGCGCTCACACGCGATCGCCGCGAACCAGTGGGCGATCACCTTCTCGGTTCCGGTGCGCGCCACACGGGTGAACGCGTCGACGATCGCCGTGGCGGCAGCGATCGTGCCGGGCATGCCCGGGAGGTCGTCGTCGACCGGCGGGTCCGCGAAGACCTCCTGCGCGACCACCGTCATCGTCACCGGATCATCCAGGTCGTCGAGGATGCCACGCAGCTCGCCATCGTCGACCGGACCGGCATCGGTCCGGTCGACCCACGACGGGTCGACCCCGGCGACCACGTCCAGCGAAGCGAACAGCTCGAGCAGGTGGAACAACTGGTCGTCGTCGTCGTCGATCTGATCGACCAACCGGGCGGTGCGACGCAACCTCGCCGATGCGTACCAGGCGACCTCGTCTGCGGCGACCGCATCGCGACGGATCTGCAGGCCCGCCGCCATGCACCGCTCGACCAACGGCGGACCCGGTGTGGCGAACACGTCGGCGTCCCGGACGACCAGGGCACACACCAGCTCGGCGGCGCCCAAGGGAAGGCCGGATTCGGCCGTTTCGTCCTCGACCACCGACACCCACAGCGACCCCTCGGTGGCGTCGGACCACGCCGGTCCACCGACGATGGCATCATCGACCGGCTCGATGTGCAGCCGGTTCGCGCAGTCACCCGGTTCCGACGGGGTGACCCGCACCGCGACCAACGCCCCCGGCGTGAACCGGTCCAACCACCCGGACGGTCCCTGCCAGCCCGGACCCGTCCGGTCGGCCATGTCCAGACCCATGACCGCTTCGGCCACCGCCCCGTCGTCGACATCGTCGAGATGGACATGATCCAGCGACGCGTACACCGCGAGGTCGAAACCCAGATCCAACACGTCATTACGGATCTCGTCGTCGGTCAAGCGGTGCGTGAACACCGACGCGGCCACGAGGCGTACCGGGTCGACGACCACGTCATCCGCGACCAGCACGAGGTCACCGACTTCCACAAGGTCGTCGACGACCCGATCCAGGACCACCTGGCCGGCATCGGTGTCGCCGAAACCGAACTGCCGGCGCACCACGTCGCCCAGCGCGTCGACATCCAGATCGGTCCGGTCGCCGACGGTCCGTTCGATCACGTCGTACACGTCGCCCCAGCCCGGGATCGGAAGTTGGGCGAGCCGCTCGCCGAGGCGCTCCGGTGACATCGCCTCCGCGTCACCGTCCATCACGTCACGCAACGCGACCAGCACCGTGAGCGCCAGGCCCGACCAGATGTCGTCACGGGCCACACCGTCGGCGGTGAGCCGTTCGACGGTTTCCCACATCACGGGTGGATCGTCGGCGAGGATCATCTTCGCGACCGCCATCCGGGGGGCGACCTGACCTTCGTCCAACCCCGGGAACGCTCCGGCAACCAGGTCGTACAACTGGTTCTCGTCGTCGAGATCGATCTCACCCGGGTCCAGGTTACGGTCGAAGACGAACGCGATCCTGGCGGCATCCATCGCGGGCAGACTACCGGCCGGGGCCGCCCACGACGGTCAGGTCGCCCGTTGCTACCCCGCCGGTCCGCCTCCTCCCGCAGGTCGCCGCCGGTGAGCGAGTGGTGATCACCAAAGCCGGCAGCCCCGGCTCGGGACGCAGGCGCGGGAGGCCGTCGTCAGAGCGCAAGGTGCGCACGTCTCGGCGGCGACCTTGTGGGAACTGACGATCAAGACGATGCTCGACAACTTCTCTGCGCCGGCCGAACTGTCCACGAGACTCCCCGAGCAGGGCCTGGAGCTGCTCGACATCACCGCCGAGCACGCCGAGGTGATCCGGGCGTTTCCCGAGCTCACCCCCTCGAGGCCGCTCAAGGCGGTCGCAGCGTCGATCGGCGGGACCATGATCTTTGGATTGATCGTGACCCGTACGAACACAAGGATCACGGCTTCGAACACCGGGATCTCGTACGGTGCGGGCGGTGGCCGTTCGGGAACCGACTGGGTCGGGGTGCTGCTGGTTGCTGCAGCGCGCGGATGCTGGGCGATCGACAACAACCTCACCCAACGACTCAGCGGTCGGGACCCGTTCGCTCTGGTCCGGTTCAAGGCGTCGGTCGCGGCTGGGGTGAACCTGGTGCTCGCCGTCGTCCTCGTCGAGTCGGCCGACGGAATGGACGCCGGGCCAAGATGGCCGGCGTGAAGGTCGATCGCATCGAAGACGTCCTCAACGGCGGATTGAACGCCCTGGTGCAACCCGTGTTGGG
>JAFDWI010000319.1 GCA_018268545.1 Actinomycetota bacterium | reverse complement strand
TCCTCGACGCGCTCCCCGAGCGCAGCCCGACGGTGGGGACCGGTTCGTTGGAGCGGGGTGGACCGAACATCGAAGCCGCGTACGAAGGCGACCTGGAGAACGTCGAATACGCGGTGGAGGTGTCCTACGAGGGGACCTACGAGCTCGACGAGGCAACGTTGACCGACGGATCGGCGCTCGACGAGCACTTTGCCGCGATGGGTGGCTGGATCGCCGCGACGCTCGTCCGGTTGGCCGACGTGCAGTTCGAGTTCCTCCCGCCCGAGGACCAACCGGCCGTCTGAGCGCGCGACGTTTCGATCAGCTCGCCTGGGCGCGTGCGCGACGTTCGGCGATGTCGGCGGAAACGTCGAAGTCGAGGTACTCCTCGCCGGTGTCGCTGTTGTGTTCGAACTGGGTCACGCCGAGCGTGTCGAAACGCTTGCGCAGCCAGCCACCGTTCGCGTCGAGCAGCCCGAGCTTCGAGCAGTTCGGAACGATCTTGGAGAACAACAGTTGCTGGAACGGGTCGGAGTTCTTGTCGATGACCCCGAAAGCGGCGATGACCTCTTTGGGGTCGGCGCCCATGCGCTCCCACACCTCCTGCTGCAGGAACCGGTCACGCATCCGGACCGCCGCGTCGAACGCGAACTCCTGACGTTCGGCCAACTCGGCGTCGCTCAGTTCCGCGTAGTACTCACGGAGGCTCAGCACCCCGAACGCGACATGGCGGGCCTCGTCGGACATGACGTACTTCAGCAACTGTTTGAACAGCGGCTCGTTCGTGGTCTGGTACGCCATCCCGAACGCGGCCAACGCCAGGCCCTCGACCATGATCTGCATGCCGAGGTACGTCATGTCCCATCGTGAATCGTTGATGATGTCGTCCAACAACGCCCGGAGGTGGAAGTTGATCGGGTAGTGCCCGTTCATCTTCTCGTCCAGGTAGCGGGCGAACACCTCGACGTGGCGTGCCTCGTCCATCACCTGGGTCGCCGCGTAGTACTTCGCGTCGATCCAGGGCACCGTCTCGACGATCTTCGCGGTGCACATGAGCGCCCCCTGCTCACCGTGCATGAACTGCGACAGCCCCCAGGTCTGCGATTCCATCTCGTAACGGACCCAGTCGTCCTTCGACCATTTCTCGAGCGCGGTCCCCTTGACGTCGATCCCCAACATCGCGAGGGTCTCCACGCTGAGCGTCTCGCCTTCATGGGCCATCTTCTCCTGGTCGACCTCGATCGACCAGTCGAGGTCGGTCGAGGCGTTCCACTGGGAATTCTTCGCCTTCTCGTACAGACGGCTGAGTTGGGGTCGCTTCCCCTTCTCGTAGTCCCAGGTGAAGATCGCGTCGGCGGTGTCTTCGACGATGTGGACGGTCGCATCGACCTCCTCGTTCGTCAAGGCGAGGATGTCGTCGACTTCCTGGAGTGCCGGATCCTTTTCGGTGATGGTCATGCTGGTTGTTCCCCTTGTTGTGTGGTGCGATCAGATTGTCCGCTGTTCGACTGAGCCGACCCGTCCTTCGACGTCGTGGCGCCGAGCGCGTGGACCAGGCGGGCGATCAGGTCCTGCCACCGCTGTGCGTCCGGTGTCTCCAGGTCGAGGGCATCGACCAGGAGGAAGCCGAATCCGACTGCGTGGCAGAACAACACGACCGAGGCCGTGTCGAGTTCGTCGTCGATCCCACCGTCGGCTTTCGCCGCTTCGATGATCTCGGTGAGCCGGTCACGTCGTTCGAGCACCCGGCTCCGGAGGACCTCGGCGACCTCGGGGTGTCGGCGTGCTGCCACGAACGATTCGAGGAGCAGCGACAGCGCGCGAGGGTCCGACTCGTCGCTGTGCACGAGGTTCGATCCGGCGGCGAGCAGGATGTCCTCCATCCGCCCCTGGAACCGGTGATCGGCGAACAACCTCTCGAGCTCGTCGTTCGCGTGGGGGTCGATGGCTTCGACCAACAGTTCGGCCTTGCCCGGGTAACGCGCGTAGATCGCACCGGTGGTCACCCCGGCGCGACGAGCGATCTCGGCCACCCCGGCCTTGTCGTACCCCCGCTCGGCAAAGACCTCGGCCGCGGCGTCGAGCAGTCGCGCCCCGAGATCCGCGGGTTCGACCGGGTCCGGTGGGACGCTCGTCGAATCGGCGGTCCCGGGTCGATCGATCGCGGCTCGCGCTTCGGTGTTGTCGACCTCGGCCGGCTCGTCCGTCATGGTCACAGCGCCATGATAACGACTATTATCGAGCGGTGCCGCATCGATTCCGGCCCGGCCCGGCGCACGCCGAGCCCGATCGGTCAGTCCTCGACTGCGCCGATCAGCTCGGCAAGTTCGATCTGCGGACGCGCGCCGATGTGGGAGATGACCTCTGCCGCGGCGAGCGATCCGAGGCGACCACACCGGGTGAACGACCACCCGCGCGTGTACCCGAACAGGAATCCCGACGCATACAGGTCGCCGGCGCCGGTCGTGTCGACGACGTTCGAGACCGGCACCGCGGGTACGTCGAAGCGTTCCCCTCCGGCGAAGACAACCGAGCCGTCCTCGCTGCAGGTCACGGCCCACGTCGTCGACAAGGCGCCCGCCCGGTCGATCGCGACATCGAGGTCGTCGACCTCGAACAGCGAACAGAGCTCGTGGCGGTTCGCGAAGACCAGGTCGACCCGATCGTCGATCAACGTCAGGAACTCGTCACGGAACCGGTCCACGCAGAACGGATCCGACAAGGTGAACGCGGTCCGTCGACCCGCGGCGTGCGCCGCATCGAAGGCACGCACGAGGGCCGCCTTGGCCGGCGGCGCATCCCACAGGTAGCCCTCGGCATAGACGACCGCGCCGGACGCGACGAACGCTTCGTCGATGTCGTCGGCCTCGAGGGTTCCTGCGGCGCCCAGGTAGGTGCACATGGTCCGTTCCGCATCGGGGGTCACCATCACCAGGCACCGCGCCGTCGCCGGACCCTCGGTCGCCTCGGTCAACGACGTGGTGACACCCACCGCAGCGATGTCATGTGCGAACACCTTGCCGAGCTGGTCCAGACGTACCTTCCCCACGAACCCGGCACGGCCCCCCAACGACGCGAGTCCCGCGGCGGTGTTCGCCGCCGAGCCACCGGAGGCTTCGACCCCGGGCGGCAGATCGCCGTACAGCGCGTCGGATTCGGCGAGATCGACCAGCGCCATCGACCCCTTGACAAGTCGGTGGTCGTCGATGAACTCGTCGGATGTCGTGGCGAGCACGTCGACGATCGCGCTCCCCACGGCAACCACATCCAACCCTGAACTGTCCGCTTGTGCACTCATCGGGGCGGGAGCCTACCCGGACCACGCCCGCGCACCCCCGCCCCCGCGGGTCCGATGGTCGTCTACCAGACGACCCGCCCATAGCCCGAGACGCTGGACCACACATGGTCCACCCGGACATGGGCACCGGTGTAGGGCGCGTCGATCATCAGCCCACCGCCGATGTACACGCCGACGTGGTACGCGGGCCTCCCGAAGAACACCAGGTCGCCCGGTTGGATGTCCGTGCCGGCCACCGGAGTCGCCCAGATCTGTTGGGCCTGGGACACCCGGGGCATCGTGCGGACACCGGCACTCTGGAAAGCCCGGAGCATCAGCCCCGAACAGTCGTACGCCTGTGGTCCGGTCCCACCCCACAGGTACGGCTTGCCGATCTGGGCGACGATGAACTGGAGGGCGACGACCGTTCGTGGGTCGGCCGTCGCCGGGACGACGATCGTTCCGGCGGGACTCGCGACGGCCGTCGCACCGGGCGGCAACGCGACGACGTCCGGAAGACGGTCGAGG
>JAFDWI010000318.1 GCA_018268545.1 Actinomycetota bacterium | reverse complement strand
TGGCGCAGGGTTGGCCGGCGCGTCGATGCATGGCGGCACTGGGGCTAGCTTCGCATCACCGATGTCGTCGCCGGGTACCGCAGGTGTCGAACCAATTCCGGCATCAACTCCCACACCGATCACATCCGATTCAACACCGACCGGTGTGGCATCGAGCGTCTCGTCGCCGATCGCGTCGGTCGCCAAGGCGATTCCCGGAGGCAAGGCGACGATGGGCGGTGCCGGGATGATGGGCATGGGCATGATGGGAATGGGCATGGGAGGGGCCGGCGGTGCCGGGAACGGCAAAGAGATCCGTCGGGCGCTCGGCAACCTCGACGACTTCGGAACCGGCCCCGGAACCGTCTGGATCGACGGCCCGGTCGTACCCGGCAACGCGGTACTCGGAACCGTCGGCCACCTCGCAACGATGCCTGCAGCGACACCCGGCGGAATAGCCCCCTGGGTGCCACGCGGCGACCCGTACTCCGCGGGGACGAGCCTGCTCGCCGGAGTCGCAACCCGATGAGCCTGCGCCACGCGCCACGACGGCGGGCAAGAGGGTGAGATGACGCGCCTCACCGAAGCGGCCGACCCGGCCGCCCTCGACAACCTTGCACGCCATCTCGATGAAGGCGCCGGCCGGATCGAGTCGATGTATGCGCCCGTCCGCCATGCGTTCCACGCCTCAGGTTGGCAAGGGTCCGACGCCGACGCATTCGGCTCCGACTGGGACGGGCCGTCGAGAGCACGCCTCTCCCAGACGGCGAGCATGCTTCGCGAGATGGCCACGCGGTTGCGACGCAACGCTGAGCAACAGCGAGAAGCCAGTGCCGCCTACAGCGAAGGCCCATGGTTCCGAGCAATGCTTCCGGGTGAGAGGCACTCGCAATTCGAGATGCCCCAGGTGATTCTCGGGCGTTGGCTCCCGTCGCTGTTCGCACCGCTCTTCGGGATCGGAGGCGGCATGGTCCTGCCGATTCTCGGCCTACCGGGTCTTCGCGACCTTGGGCGTTGGCTCCCGATCGGTTCGGGCCTCGGAGGTGGACCGCCGCTCCCGGTCAGCGCGATTCCCTCACTGTTCGGACCAGGCGGTGGCATCGGTGCCGGTGGCCGCGGGCTCGGTGGTCTGCTTCCGAGCCTTCTCGGCACCACGAGCGGGAAGGCAAGCCTGGTCGTTGGTGCGACCGGGTTGACCGCAGCCGCAAGCGGGCTTGCCTTCTACGGAAAGTCCTGGTCCGCCAACGGGTCGACGACGGTCGACGGTGCACAACTCTCGGGTTCGGCGACCGGCATGGCCGGCGTGTCGGCCTCGGGGAAAGCAACCGCCCACTTCGGACCGGGCGGCGCAGACCTGTCAGCGAAAGGCCACCTGTTCGAAGGCGCGCAAGGCCAAGCGACCGGGACCGCACAATATGGTGCGGTCAGTGCGAAAGCACAGGCGAGCGCGATGGTTGGCGAGGAGGCCGACGGGTCCCTGTCTGCACACGTCGGAACCGACGGTGTTTCCGCAGGAGCGTCGGGGTCGGCGTTCGCCGGAGTCGCCGCGCAGGGCAGCTTGTCGGGGGGCATCTCGGGTGGAACGGTCGGAGTGACCGGTGGCGTCGAAGCCGGCGTCGGGATCGGTGGCGAAGCCAAGGCTTCGGTCGGCTGGCACCACACCGAACTCAAGCTCGGCGGCAACGTCGCCCTGGGCATCGGCGCCAAGGGCAGCATCGACGTGAACGTCGACCCGTCCAAACTCGCAGCGGGTGCAGCACACCTCGCATCGGGCGCTCTGGGCATCGCCGAAGACCCGACCGGAGCAGCGAACGCGCTCATGCGAAACCTGCCGGCACCGCACTGGCCGCACTTTTGACCAACGACCGTTGACCTTTGTTGCCCATGGACTTGACCAAATCCCACCGAAAGTCGAACTGACATGACCGACCAAGACCTCCAAGACGCCCCATCGGATGCGACGGTGCTCATCGGCTATCCGAGCGCGATCGCGCCGGGCCTCCCTGCTTTCACGTTCAAGATCCCTGAAGGATGGCACGTCGGTGAGTTCCCCGGGGCGCTCCTCGCTGCTGCGGCACCCGAGATCGAAGGCGAGTTCCGCCCGAACGTCGTGGTGCAGGGTCGGCGCGTCGCCGATTCGATCACCCTCGACGAGGCCGCCGACGAAGCGGTCGACGAACTCCGAGCGATCTACGGCGACGTCGCCATCGGCGACCGGGCGACCGACGCAGAAGGCGCCGCGGAGCTCCTCCAACAACCGCTCGGCTACCGGTTACCCGACGACGGGCCGACGATGGCGCATCTCAATGTGCTCGTCATGTTGCACGACGAGATCGCGCCCGGCGCGTTTCGCAGCCTGCTCGGCATCAACGCCGTCTGCACCCAAGACCAGGTCGCCGAATACCTGCCGGTGTTCCAAGCGATGATCGCCTCATTTGCCGTCGAACGCCGAGTGCTCGATCTCTCCGAATCGTCGTGACCCCTTGGCGATCGCGCCGGTGCGCGTTGGTAGCAACTGGCGCGCTCGCGTTGTGCGCGGCGTCGTGCGCGTCGACCGGAAGTTCCGCGAACCGGGTGACGGTG
>JAFDWI010000317.1 GCA_018268545.1 Actinomycetota bacterium | reverse complement strand
TGTCGGTCGCCTTCGCGTAGGCCGCGTTGTAGTCGGCGACGCTCGGGTACATCTTGGCCAGCGTCGCATCGGGGATCGGCCGCGTCGTGCCCGACAGCATGCACGCGGTGGGGCCGCCCGGGGCGGGGATGCCGCTCAGCACGTCGACGGGCACGTCGACCTGCGGCGTGCGGATCCCCCCTTCGGCGATGCCGTTCGCGTCCCGCACGTAGTCGGTCTTGGCGGCGTCGACCTTCAACGCCGGCGAGTGCGCGGGTGGTGTGCCATGGACGATCCAGTCGTTCAGCTTGGCCAATGCCGCACCGACGATGAAGTTGTCGGGTCCGGCGTTGACCGGTGCGGCACAACCGAACGCGGCTGCCGCGCCGCCGAGTTGGTAGGCGTCGACGTGTGCGGTGCCCGCGGCCTGCCAGATCCGCAGGTGTGCGTTGTCGGGCTGCAGCGCCTTTACGTACTGGAGGATGCCCGCGACGTCGGTCTCGGTCGCGACCACCATGACGGGCGCGGTGAGGTCGGTCCGGAACCGTACCGGAACCGCTCCGGTCACCGCCGAGACGATGTCGGTCGGCTTGCCGGGTTCGCCGAGGGGGAGCGCGGATGAGCCCCGGCTGTGCACGAGGAACCCGTCGAATTCGTGGGTCAGCGGCTGCACCCCGTCGTAGTAGGTGGTGAGCGCGAACGCCGACTGGGATTCGCCCATCGCGATCAGTCGTTTCGGCTGCAGGTCCCCGAGGGGCCGCACCGGGCCGGTCGGGTTTCGGAGCATGCGAGCGACCTGCGTGTAGATGTCATAGGAGTAGGCGTCGCCGGGGTGGTGCAGCGTGCCGTAGCGGGCCGGGTCCTGGGCCTTGATTCCCAACCCGGCACCGCCCATCTTCGACAGGGCTGTCTCCACGGCGACCGGGCCGCCTTCGATGCCGATCATCTGGGCGGACACACCGACCCACGCGGCACCGGATCGGACGATCTCGTTCGCGGTGTAGGTCCAGTCGGGGGCGACGTCGAGCCCACCGGAGACGTTGTTCCATTCCACGACGACCGTGCCGTTGAACTTGGCGGGGTCCTTCGGGCGCCGCACGACGATCCGGGTGGCGTAGTCGGCTTTGGTCGTCGGCTTCAGCGACATCATCCCGTCGGAGGGAAACGCCGTCGCGCCGTTCGACTGCGCGTACGCGGTCGCCGTCCCGGCAACCTTGTACTCGGATTCCACGTAACCGACCTTTGCGAGGTCCGGCCCGGGCCGCGGCGAGATCAACAGGATCCCCTTGCCACCGGTGAGCAGCGTCGGAGTTGCCGACGCCCCGGCGGGTCGTGCCACCACGCTCGTCGCGGAGTCCAACGTCACCGGTTTGGCCTTCGTGGATGAACCCGACGACGAACACGCGGACACCGCGATCGTCACGACGGCGATCCCGGCCACGGCATTGCAGATGGCTTTCTTCATGATCGGTCCATGCTCCCCTGTGCGGTCCCGAGCGCCGATCGTAGCCAGATCGAACGGCCCGGTCCGACGCCGGCACCGATAGCGTCGACGGCGTGAAGAACCTCGAAGCGACCCGCTCCGGGATCTTGATCAGTGTGGCCTTTCCCACGACGTTCCGGGCGCACGAGTTCGAAACCGCAACCCGTGGACTCGCCGCGCGTGGCCAGCTCGTCGTCAAGGACGTCGTCACGATCGTTGCTTCGCCGGACGGACGGGTGCGGGTGCACGAGACGATCGACCCGACCCCGCAACGGGCCGCGGTCACCGGGGCGTTGTGGGGCAGCCTCATCGGCCTGTTCGCGGTCGGCCCGATCGGTTGGATCGCCGGGGCGCTCATCGGCGCGGGCGTCGCGGCGCTGGCCGCTCAGGTCGTCGACGTCGGGATCACCGACCGCTGGGTGGGCTGGTTCAAACAGGTCGCTCGGCCCGACACGACGACGCTGGCGTTGTTGGTCGACGATCTGAACAGCGAAGCGTTCGTCGCCGAGGCCGCCCGGTTCCCTGGCGCCCGGGTCGTGTCGACGAGCCTCGATCAGGCGACCAACGCACGCCTACGTGCCGTGTTCGGCGAGGCCGCTCCGACCGCGCCCGATGCCCCGTCGGCTGTCGACACGGCACCCCATCTGGACACGGGCCGAAGCTGACGAACCCCGGGCGGGCGGCATCCGATCGATCGGTCGACGGAGTCGCATCGCTCCGCAGTCGGAGTCACATGGTCCGCCGGTGGCACGGTCCGTCAGAGCGCGCCGTCGGGAACTCTGATTGCGGCCAACTGGGTTGCCTGGGCCACCAGACGGCCCGTCGAATCCCACACCTCACATGTTTCATCGACACGACCATCGTCGATCGCATGAGCCGACTGGGTGATCCGCAACGGCCCCGGTGCAGGACGCGCCCGCACATACACCGTCAGCGACAACGTCGGCACCCAACCCGTCCTCACCAACTCGAACGTCGCAGGCGGCAACGCATCACAGAAGAACAGCAGACCGAGCGGATCGGCCGGTCGCCCGTCGGCGAAAGCGATCCAGCCACGCAGATTCGCCTCACCCGAGGGCTCCCCACGCGCAAACCCCAACACCGCCGGGTCGAGCCGCAGATCCGAACGATCCATGATCGACACCACGAACGGCGCCCCCTCACGAACAGCCGGAATCCGCACACATCGGTCAAAGGGCGCGACATCGACCACGTCGCGGGCGGTCCACGTCGGCGCCGAGCCGGCGGGTGCGAGCGTGCCCAACGTCAGGGTCGCATCGACACAACCCCGACCACCTTGGCGCAACACGCAGCGTACCTGGGAAGCGCCCCGACCGACTCGCAGCACCTCACACACCAACTCGACCGGCCCGACATCGGGCGCATGCAAATAGTGTGCGGTGGCCGCGACCGGGTCCCGATGCGAGCTGCCCGCCGATGCAAGCGCTTCGCCACACGCCCGGGCGATCATGGCGAGCAGATAGCCACCGTTGGGTTTGTCGCCCACCGTCCACCCCGCGTCGACCTCGCCCGTGAACATCGACGCGCCGCGGACGCGGGCCACCGCCGTCGCTGCGTCGAACTCGGAAGCGACATCACTGCCCTGGGTGGCCACCATGCGATCCTCGCTGGACCACCTCGACCCATCCAACTCCTCTCGACGACCACCTGGATCATCGGTGCGCTCTGAACACCAGGATGGACCGGCCCGAACCCAAATCTGTGCGCCCAGCTCGACGTAGGTACCCAAAGGTTGTCGGCCCAAAGGGTTGGCATCCGCGAGATTTCGACCACCACGTCGGAAACCGAAGGGCCTCTCTGCCGGACCCTGCAGGCATCCTGTGCCGGATCCTGCAGATAGGTCGACCGACACTGGGTACGGCCGTTGGCCCGACGTTGCGACCTGGCGAGCTGTCGAATCACCGATTCCGAGCGATCACCATGCGGGCTGTCAGCCTTTCGGTGGGATGCCGACCTGGTCGACCGGGGTCGGGCTGCCCGCTGACGGCACAAAATACACGTCTCCGAAATCGTCGACCGCGACGCTGCGCGCGCCGATCGGGCATCGCCGGCCAGGAATCGTCGTGGTCGACATCGGCAACCCCGACGGCGATGTGCCCACAACGCACCGGGTCGTACCGAGCGACACGTCGACGGCCTTGTCCCCATCGCTCGGGTCGACGATGACCAGACCGGCCCTGTCGCGCTCGTGGTCAACGAATCCGAGCGGCACCAAGCTCGAGGGGACTCTGGTTCGTGGGGGTTCCGACCGCACGGTCCGATCGAAACGAAACTGCCGCATAGTCATCCCGATGAACCCAGGAAGGTTCGAGGGCCGTCAAGTCCGAACGGCTCTGGCCACGGCGCGCCGCCAATT
>JAFDWI010000316.1 GCA_018268545.1 Actinomycetota bacterium | reverse complement strand
CAGGCGCCACGGATGTGTTCGTCTGCATGACCGCTCGCCGTGCGTACGACACACCCCAGAACCGGGTGCTCGTGTCCGCTCTCGACGCGATCCGCCAGGCTGCCCGGGAAGCGAACCCGAGGGGTGACGAATGGGGCGGCGACGAGAGGATCCTGGCCGCGGCGGCGAACGCGGAGTCGGCACGTCGGCATCTCGAGCATCGGGCGCTGCGAGACGTGAGCCGGCGGCGACCGTCCAGGCGAGACTACGCGAGCACGATGACGGGCCGTCGTGCCCGGACCTACGTTCCGGCGATCCGCGTCCTCGATCGGGTGGCGGACCCGCTCGGCGTCGACGACCTCCTCCCCTACACCGACCCTCGAACGGCCTGGCAGCACTGGATCGTGGTGACCTTGGGAAGTCGGCTGCGAGCCCGCCGATCAGCGGTCGGGCCGTGGCGTGTCACGGCTGACGGCGAACTGCGTGCCGGCCCCCTCGCCTACCGGCATCCCGCCACCGCAGCGCGCGTCGCCGGATCGCTGCACGGCATCTTCACCTCGGACCTGCTCATCGACGTCCCGGACCCGCTCGGGGCACCGGACCTCGACACCGCACATGCGAAGCTCGCCGCACGATCCCAAGGTCGAACCGCGCTGCTCGTCACGTCGATGAACGACATCGAGCGGGCCGTCGAACTCCTCTCGGGCGGATCACCGGATCTTCCCTGACCGGTGGCATTCGTCGCGGTGGGGTCGTCGGGCGATCCCGCCGGCAGGGTCAGGACCTGCGTCGCTGGGATCTGCGCCGATCGGCCTCGGCGAGCAACCGTTTGCGGATCCGGATGTGCGACGGTGTCACCTCGACGAGTTCGTCGTCCGCGATCCATTCGATAGCCGCCTCGAGGGTCATGGTCTTCGCGGCAGCGAGCTTGATGCCTTCGTCATGGGAGTGCGTGCGGATGTTCGTCTTCTGCTTCTCGCGGACCACGTTGACCACCATGTCGTCACCGCGTGCGCTCTCTCCGATGACCATGCCTTCGTACACGTCGACGCCGGGCCCGAAGAACAGTTGACCCCGGGCCTGAAGGTTGTCGAGCGCATACCCGGTCGTCGCGCCCGGGCGGTCGGCGATCATCGCACCACCGGATCGGCTCGGAAGATCCCCGGCCCATCGGATCCAGCCGTCCGCGTTCGTGTGCAGCAGTGCCGTGCCGCGGGTGGCGGTGAGGAGCTGGCTACGGAACCCGATGAGGCCGCGCGCGGGAGCCGTGAACGTCACGACGGTTCGGCCGGGGTCGCCGGGCCGGAGGTCGACGACCACGCCGCGCCGGGGGGCGAGTGCCTGGGTCACCGTCCCGACGTGTTCGTCGGGGATGTCGACGAGGCCGCGTTCGGAGGGTTCGCAACGATGGCCGTCGATGTCACGCACGATGACCTCGGGCCGACTGACCTGGAGTTCGAACCCTTCACGACGCATCGATTCGATCAGCACCGCGAGCTGGAGCTCGCCGCGGCCGGCGACCTCGATCACGTCGGGCGTGTCGGTGTCGGCGAGGCGGATCGAGACGTTGCCGAGCACCTCGCGCTCGAGCCGCTCACGAACCTGCCGTGAGGTCACGTAGGTGCCGTCACGCCCGGCGAACGGTGACGTGTTCGGGCCGAACGTCATCGTCAGCACGGGTTCGTCGACGGCGAGCCGCGGAAGCGCCACGGGCGCGTCCGGGTCGGCGAAGGTGTCGCCGATCTCGACCTCCTCGAATCCGGAGACCACGAAGAGGTCCCCGGCGCCGATGCGCTCGACATCGGCGCGTCCGATCCCGGTGAACGCCATGAGTGACCCGAGCCGCCGCTTGACGATCCGGTCGGGATCTGCGCCGACGAGCGCGACGTTCGATCCCTTCACCAGTTCACCCTGGGCAACCCGACCGATCGCGAGACGGCCGAGGTACTCGGACGCGTCGAGGTTGGTCACCAGCGCCTGGAGCGGCGCAGACGGATCGCCGTCGGGTGCGGGAACCGTCGACAGGATCGCGTCGAACAGCGCCGTGAGGTCGTCGGTCGCATCGGGCATGCCGATGCCCGCCACGGCCCGTCCCTGTTTCGCGACGCAACTGACCACGGGGAAGTCGATGTCGTCGTCGGTTGCTCCCAGGTCCAGGAACAACTCGTAGATCTCGTCGAGCACCGCGGAGGGCCGCGCGTCGGCACGGTCGACCTTGTTGACGACGACGACCGTACGGAGCCCGGCGGCGAGCACCTTGGACAACACGTAGCGTGTCTGGGGCAGCGGTCCTTCGGCCGCGTCGACGAGCAACAACGCTCCGTCCACCATCGTGAGTGCCCGTTCGACCTCGCCTCCGAAGTCCGCGTGGCCGGGCGTGTCGACGAGGTTGATGCGCACCGAATTCCATTCCAACGACGCGGCCTTGGCGAGGATCGTGATCCCGCGCTCCCGCTCCTGGTCGTTGGAGTCCATGACCCGTTCGACATCGGCGCGTCGATCCGCGAGCGCACCCGAGAATTGCAGCATCGCGTCGACGAGCGTGGTCTTTCCGTGGTCGACGTGCGCGACGAGCGCGATGTTTCGGATTCCGGCTGGCGGCATCGTTCCTCGGGCTGATCTCGGCGGGCGCACGACTTTACGGCGGCTGTCACCACACGCCCCAATGCGCAGCACGCGGATCGGGCCCTGCTAAGCCGGAGGGTCATGGCGCCGCCGGTGTTCCGACTCGTCGATCACCGACGTCAGGTGCTGCTGATGGCCGCAGGCGTCGTCGGTGTGACGACCGGTCTTGCCGTCACGGCGTTCGATGTGGTCACGGCCCGACTCGCGCTCGGCCACCTGCTGAGGGCTCCACTGTGGCTCCAGACGATCCTTCCCGCCGTCGGACTGGTCGTCGCGTTCCTCTGTCTGCGTTTCCTGGCCCACGGGGCCGATGCGACGACCTCGGATGCCTACATCACGAGCTTCCATGACAATCGTCGGCCGCTCGATCAACGGCCCGTCATCGGCCGGATCCTCGCCAGCATCGCGACGTTGGGATCCGGAGGAGCCATGGGCTTCGAGGGCCCCGCGATCTACATCGGTGCGGCGATCGGGTCGTTCGCCCAGACCCGGGTCGGACGCCACATCCGCGCCGAGGACGCGAAGGCACTGCTCGTCGCGGGCGCCGCCGGCGGTCTCGCTGCGATCTTCAAGGCACCGGCCACCGGGGTGCTCTATGCGCTCGAAGTGCCCTACAGCGACGACATCGCCCGCCACGGGATCGTCGCGTCGCTGGTAGCGGCCGCGGCAAGCTACCTCACGTTCGTGCTTTTCATGGGAACGCGGCCGATCATCCACCTGACCACTGCAGGCACGAGCTTCGCCGGGATCGATCTGGTCGGTGCGGTGGTGGTCGGTGTTTCTGCCGGCATCGGGGCGCGGCTGTTCGTACGCTCGCTGAACTGGGCGAAGCGGATGTCGCACATGCTGTCGCCCGCCGCGCGGATCGCGGTCTTCGGAGCCGGTAGCGCGGCGTTGGTCATCACCTCGGAACACCTTTTCGGAACGTCGCTCTCACTCGGGCCCGGCTATCAGGTCTTCCAGTGGATCGTGGATCCTCGGCGCGCCCTGTGGCTGATCGCCGTCCTGCTCGTCGTGCGCCTCGCTGCCTTCACGTTCACCGTGGCAGGCGGTGGCGCCGGCGGGAAGTTCATCCCCCTCGTCGTGGAGGGAGCGATCCTCGGACGGCTCATCGGGGGGATGATGATCGCATCGGGGCTGCACTCGTCTTCGGAACCGGCGACCACGATGTCACTGTTCACGGTCCTCGGCGTCGCAGCATTCCTCGGAGCGGGGTATCGGACACCGTTGGCGGGCGTGATGTTCGTCGCGGAATCGACGGGGCGTGCCGTGTTCGTCGTCCCTGGACTGGTCGCGGCAGCCATCTCGCAACTGTTCGTCGCGGATCGATCGGTGTCGCCGGTCCAGTTGAGCCGACGCGGCGGGTACCTGGAATCGCGTTTCGAGCTACCGGTGTCGAGCGCGCTCATGACCGACGTCCTGACGGTGCCTTCGGACGCAACGGTCGCGGAGTTCATCGCCCACCACGTCGTCCAGAATCGTCAACGAGCGGCGACCGTGCTCGGCACGGACGGAACCTATCTGGGGCTGTGCATCCTGCGCGACGCGGTGGCGGTGCCACGTGATGCGTGGAACGACCGTCTCGTCGCCGAGGTGATGCGGATCGACCTTCCCACGGCCCGATTCGACTGGACGCTCCGCGACGCGCTCGCCGCGCTGGACGGCCTCGAGGCCGACCGCCTCGCGCTCCTCGACGACCACGACGTCTTCATCGGCGAGATACGTCGCGAGGAGATCATCAAGCTCGGGGAACTCCTCGACGATACGGGCAGTTGAATCCTCGGCCGACGGTGGGACGAACACAACCCGAAACGGGCCGGCGACGATCAGTCGTCGCCTGACGATTCCTCGAATCGGCACCAGGACGCGTGGTCCGCGCCGGGGAGCGCGTCACATTCGGGACACGGCTCCTCGCGGCCCCCGCTCATTAGCTCATCGAAATCGGGGCTCGTCGCGTGCTTGAGAGCACGCGCCTCCTCGAAGCGACGATGACGACCCTTTTTCACCGGCCACTCCCACTGGGCGAACGTCCGTTTCTCCGCGAAATACACGGATCCTGGCTCGTATGTTACGAGTTCGGCGCCGACGTTACCAAACGGTCGATCCGCCGCCGATACAGTGCCCTGGATGGGTGACCCGAAACGAAGCGAGGAACGTTGGTGGGAGGACGCGATCGTCTACCAGATCTACCCCCGCTCGTTCGCCGACGGCAACGGTGACGGGGTCGGCGACCTTGCCGGGATCCGCGGTCATCTCGACCATCTGGCCTGGCTCGGTGTCGACACGATCTGGCTGTCGCCGATCTTCACATCACCGATGGCCGACTTCGGTTACGACGTCGCGGACTACTGCGCCATCGATCCGGTTTTCGGCACGATGGCGGATTTCGACGCACTGTTGGACGATGTCCACGCCCGGGACATGCGGTTGTTGTTGGACTGGGTGCCGAACCACACCTCCAGCGAACATCCGTGGTTCCGTGACGCGATCTCGGGCCGTGACGCCGCACACCGTGACTTCTACATCTGGCGTGACCCGGCTCCGGGAGGTGGACCCCCGAACAACTGGGAAGACGCGTTCCTCCAGAAACCGGCGTGGACCTTCGATGCAGCCAGTGGCCAGTACTACCTGCATCTGTTCCTGCCCGGCCAGCCCGACCTGAACTGGGCGAATCCCGCTGTGGAGTCCGCGATGCACGACACGTTGCGGTTCTGGCTCGATCGGGGTGTCGACGGCTTCCGGGCGGATGTGATCTATGCGATCGGCAAGGACCCTGCGCTGGCCGACGACCCACCCGAGTTCGTCGGACTCCCCCACTGTGCGGTCCAGCACGAACCGGCGACCCACCCGCTGCTGCGCAGGATCCGAACCTTGCTCGACACGTACCCGCAACGTCCGATGATGATCGGCGAGGTCGTCGCACTCGACGTCGACGTGATGGTGCCGTACTTCGGCGACGACGACGAGCTCCATCTGAACTTCAACTTCGCTCCGACCTACATGCCGTGGGACGCCACGTTCTGGCACGATGCGATCATCGCGGCGGAGCACGCACATCGCCGGGTCGATGCATGGCCGACCTGGGTCCTTTCGAATCACGACATTCCCCGCCACCGGACGCGCTATGCACAGTGGCCGAACCCCGAGGTCGACACGACCGGGTCCGAGGAACGGGCCCGCGCCGCGGCGGTGATGCTGTTCGGCCTTCGGGGGACACCGTTCCTGTACCAGGGCGAGGAGATCGGCCTCGAGGACGCCGACATCCCCGCAGAGAGGGTCGTCGATCCGGGTGGGCGAGACGGATGCCGCGCACCGATCCCGTGGACAGCCGCACCGGGTCACGGTTGGGTCGACCCGTGGCTCCCGCTTCCACAGCACGCGGGCATTCGAAACGTCGCGTCGACGATCGAGGATCCATCGTCGATCGTGCACCTGTACCGACGGCTCATCGACCTTCGCCACGACGAGGTCGTCCTGCGCGACGGCGCCTGCGATGTCTTCGACACCCCGGACGGGGTCGTCGGATTCCGGCGGACCCTGAAGGGCCATCGTTCCGTCACCGTGCTCGTGTCGATGAACGACGTCCCGACGGTCGTCGAAGGGGTCGAAGGAACCGTGCTGGTCGATTCGCTGGATGCCACCGCCGATGCCACCGGTTTCGACGGGCGACTCGGGCCTCGTCAGGCCGTCATCGTCGAGGCATCGCCCGTCGGCGCCGGTTGACCGGTCCGGGGTTCCAGGACGATCCCCCTCGCACGATCGAACGCCAACGCAGACCGACCCTCGAGGAGGTCCTGCATCGCGGCGCCCGCGAGATCGCGCCGCCACCCCTCACCGAGACGTCCGCGTCCGGTGCCCTGCACGAAGTGTTCGATGTCGGAGCGCGTGGCGAGCAGCTGTGAGTCGATCTGGAGTTCGTGGGCATGCTGGGTGAGCCAGCTCGCCAGCAACGCGGATGCGGCACGTTGCTGTTCATCGGGTCGATGTGACCGGCTCGGCTCGCGTGCCGGGATCGGCTCGCTCCGGCCTCGCTCGATCGCGGCGAGCAACCCGGCGGCGGCCTCTCCCTTGAGTGCCCGGCCGTCGATGCCCCGAACCTTCGCGAGCTCGGCAGTGTTCTTGGGTGGCCGTTGCGCGATCGACACGAGTGCCATGTCGCCGAGCACGTGGCGGACCGGAATGTCCAGTTGCGCCGCACGATCCTCACGCCATGCTGCGACGCGCCGCGCGACGAGGGCGGCCCGCCCGCCCAGTTTCCCTGCTCCCTTGACCCGACGCCATGCGTCGTCGGGATCTCGGATCTCCGCGCCACGCGCCAGCGCGATCGCACATTCCTCCAGCGCCCAGTCGAGTCGATCGCGCTCGCGCAGGATCGAGACGAGGTGGTCGTGGATCGTGAGCAGATACCGGACGTCACCGGCCGCGTAGTCGAGGACCGAACCGGCGAGCGGGCGAACGAGCCAGTCGGTGAGCCGGTCCCCCTTGTCGAGGCGAACACCGAGGAGGGACTCGTGGAGCGTCGCGAGCGACGGCGTCGAGTACCCGATGAATCCCGCGGCGATCTGCGTGTCGAACATGTTCCGTGGGACCGTCCCCGTGGCGAGACGCAGGACCTCGAGATCCTGGGACGATGCGTGGATCACGATGGTGGCGTCGGATTCCAGGATCGCGCCGAGTGGTTCGACGCTCACCGCGAGCGGATCCACGAGAACGAGGCTTCCCGGTTCGAACGCGAGCTGGACCAACGCGAGCTTCGGGAAATAGGTACGTTCGCGGTGGAACTCCGTGTCGAGGGCGACCACCGACGCCCCGGTGAGTTGCTCGAGCACCTCGCCGAATGCCGCCTCGGTGTCGACCCAGGTGATCCGGGTCGTTGCGTCGATGGTCACACGATCCCACCGTAGGTGCCGTGCAGTTCGCCCGGGTCGCCGTCGCCGACCGGTGCCTCGGCGACAGCATCGGCGAGGTCCGCGATGAACCGGTCGGCCACCGCCAGATGTGCCGGCGACAACATCAGATGCAGGCCGCCCTGCTGGCGATCGAGGTGCCAGCCACGTCGGTCCATGCCGTCCGCGATGGCCTGGATCGATCCGTCGGGAGCGGTGAACTCGAACACCGGGATGTCACTCGGGTGGGTGATCCGGAGTCGGTCGATCCCGGCGATGCCGTCGACGAATGCCCGGCCGGCATCGCGAACCTGTTCGGCCTTCGCCAGATAGCCCTCGACACCGAGATGATGGATCGCCGCCCACGCCCCGGCGATCGGCGGCGCAGGTCGGGTGCCCGCGGTCGTTCCCGAGGCGTACAGCCCGCCCGGCCACGAGTCGTACCAGAACTGCTGGAGCTTCACGAGCTCGCGGGTTCGGTACATGATCGTGGAGAGCCCTTTGAAGGTGTAGCCGTACTTGTGCACATCCGCCGAGATCGACGTGACGCCCTCGACCCGGAAGTCCCACGGTGGGACGGGTTCGCCGATCCGTTCGAACCACGGCAACAGCCATCCACCGAGACACGCGTCGACGTGGCAGAGCGAACCGTGTTCGGCGGCGATCGCCGCGATCGTCGGGACGTCGTCGATCACGCCGTAGGGGTAGCAGGGTGCCGAAGCGACGACCAGCCCGGTTCGACCGTCGACCGTGGCCGCGAGCGCATCGGTGTCCAGACGGCCGTCGTCGGAAACGGGCACAAAGCGGTGTTCGACATCCAGGTAGTGGGCGGCCTTCGCAAAGGCCGGGTGGGCGGTGATCGCGGTCACCAGGACGGGTTCGTCCACGCCACGCTCCTGGCGCGCATGGTCCCGTGCGACCTGCACCGCGAGAAAGATCGATTCGGTCCCACCTGATGAGATCGACCCGGCGTTCGATGCGGTACCGAAGAGTTCCGCCGCCATCGCGACCAGGTCGAGTTCCATCGTCAACAGACTCGGATAGACCAGTGGGTTGAGCGCGTTCTCGTGCTGGAACATGGTTGCGACCTGTTCGAGGAGATGTTCGTGGTCGTCGTCACCCGGGTTGTAGACGAGACTGAACGCCCGACCCGACCGCCAGTCGAGATCGCCGACGCGCATGGACTCCAGCTTCGCCAGCACGTCCGCAGGGCTCGAACCATGCTGGGGGAAGATCGCTGCGTCGTCGTCGCTCATGGTGGCGAAGCTTAGGAGCCTCGTCGGGTCGGTTCCGACGAGCACCCCGGAATCCCGGGTGAGCTACGGCGTCAGCGAGCCGTCGGGTCGCCGTCCGCTCGACACGCGTCGACGAACGCATCGAAGAGGCGCTGTTGGATCGGGTCGTTGCGGGCCGAGTCCTCGGGATGCCACTGCACGGCGACGGTCCAGGCGTCGGCGGGTGCTTCGAGGCCCTCGATGATCCCGTCCGCACTTCGTGCGGTCACCACCAGATCCTCGCCGACGGAATCGACGGCCTGATGATGATGGCAGCGCCCGATCACGCCGTCGGTACCGACCGCTTCGGCAAGTCGTGATCCGGGCTCGACGATCATCGTGTTCGGGGTGCCTCCACCGCCGTCGGGGATCCCGTGCGACCCGATGCCGGGAAGATCTGCGATGTGTTGGTGCAGCGTCCCACCGCCTGCGATGTTCAGCAACTGGTGGCCCCGACAGATCGCGAGGACCGGCTTCCGTGCACGACGTGCGGCCTGGATCAGCGCGATCTCCCATCGGTCCGCGGTCGTGTCGAACATGCCGGTGGCAGGGTCGACCGCTCGGCCGTACAACGACGGGTCGGCGTCGAGCCCGCCGGTCACCATCAGTCCGTCGAACCGGGCGACGAATGCCGCGACGTCGACGTCGGCGGGATCCTGGGAGACCACCGACGCACCGATCCCTCCAGCCGAGTGCAGCGCATCGAGATAGTACGTGGGCAGTGCCTGGGCGGGTTCCAGCCAGTTCGAGATCCGCTCCGCCGGGATGCGTCGCGACGTGGTCGCGATCATCGGGCGCGACGTGGGCACCGGTTCAGCCCCGCTCAGAACTGCGCGAAGTAACGGCGCCGTTCCCAGTCGGTCACCACCCGGTTCGCGGCCGCCCATTCCTGGCGGGCCAGATTGGCCAGATGGGCGTGGACGTCGTCGCCGAGCACGGTCCTCGCCACGTCGCTGGACTCGAATGCGTCCAACGACTCGGCGAACGTCGACGGGATCCGCTCGACGTCGGCCTCGTACGCGTTGCCCTCGACCGCCCGAGGCGGTTCGATGCCCTCGGCGATGCCGCGAAGGCCCGCGCCGATCAGCGCCGCGTAGGCGATGTAGCCGTTCACGTCCGCACCGGGAACACGCGATTCAAGGCGGGTGCCCGTGCCGTGCCCGACGATCCGGTACCCGCAGGTCCGGTTGTCGTGGCCCCACGCGATCGCGGTCGGCGCCCACGATGCGGGCTGGTAGCGCTTGTAGGAGTTCACGGTCGGCGCCCAGCACATGGCGAGATCCCGCGACGCGTCGAGGACGCCACCCAGGAAGTGGCGGAACCGTCGCGAACCTTCGCTCGTTCCGTCCACCGAATCGAACACCGGGTCGCCGGTGGAGATATCGGTCAGGCTCACGTGCAGATGACACGACGAGCCGACGTCAGATTCGGAGTATTTCGCCATGAAGGTCACCGAACGTCCCTCGGCCTCGGCGATCTCGCGCACCGCGTTCTTGTAGATCGACTGACGGTCCGCCATCTCGACCGCCTCGGCGTACCGGAGGTTGATCTCGTGCTGGCCGAACCCGGCCTCGCCTTTGGAGAACTCGACGGGAATCCCGCAGTCGTCCATCGCGTTCCGGATCTTCCGGATCAGGTACTCGTCGCGGGTCGTCTGGAAGACGTGGTAGTCCTCGATCCAGTCCGAATGCGGGGTCGGGTCGCGATACCCACGCGCCGCGAGTTCCTCGTAGCTGTCACGGAACAGGAAGAACTCGAGTTCGGCGCCGATGGCAGGGACGAACCCCGCGGCGTGCGCCTTGGCGACCTGCGCCTTGAGGACCTGGCGGGGTGACACCGCGACGGGTTCGCGAGCGGCTTCGTCCACGATGTCGCAGAGCGCCAACGCGGTGGCTTCCAGCCACGGGACGACCCGCAGGGTCGACAGGTCCGGAATGAACCCCATGTCGCCGTAGCCGGAATCCCAGTTCGCGAACCGGAAACCGTCCAGCGGCGTCATCTCGACGTCGACACCGAGCAGGTAGTTGCAGGCTTCGACGCCGTGTGACGCGACGAAATCACAGAAATACCAGCCCGACACGCGTTTGCCGACGAGCCGACCCTGGAGGTCGGTGGCGGCCACGATGACCGTGTCGATCGACCCCTCGGCGACTGCCGCGCGGAGCTGATCCGGATCGAGACGACCCCTGCCCGACGGATACGACGGATCACGTGGGGTCGGCGAATGCACGTCGGCCATGGCACTCACTCCGGCGTCGTGTAGGCGGCGGTGATCCCGCCGTCGATGATCAGGGATTGGCCGGTCATGAACGACGACTCGTCCGAGGCGAGGAACAACGCTCCGTTCACCATCTCGTCGGCCTGTCCGAAACGGCCCATCGGGATGTGCACCAGACGCCGTTGCTTCTTCGCCTCGTCCGAGAGGAACTTCTCGAGCAGCGGTGTGAGCACCGGGCCGGGGCACAATGCGTTGACGCGCACGCCGCGTCGGGCTTCGCACACGGCCATCTCGCGGGTCATCGCCAGCACCGCGCCCTTCGACGTGGTGTAGGCGATCTGTGGGGTCGCGGCGCCCATCCAGGCCACGAACGATGCGACGTTGACGATCGACCCGTGGCCCGAGGCCCGCAGGTGCGGCAGCGCAGCGCGGGCGCACAGCCACGAACCCTTGACGTTGACGTCCATGGTCCGCTCCCAGGTGTCGACCGGCGTCTCCGTGGCCTCGCCGTCGTCACCGGGTGAGATCCCGGCGTTGTTGTAGAGGATGTCCAGTCCGCCGAACGTGTCGACGACCCGTGCGACCGCAGTTTCGACGGACTCCAGGTCCGAGACGTCCGCGGTCACGGCGACGGCCTCGCCGTCGGCCGCAGCGACCGCCGCCACGGTCTCCGCGGGTTCCCCGATGTCCAGCGCCGCGATCCGGGCACCTTCGGACGCGAACCGTTCGCATGCGACCCGGCCCATTCCACTGGCGGCGCCGGTGATCAGCGCGACCTTGCCATCCAAGCGTCCCATGTACGTCCTTTGCCGATTCGATTCGAAAGTTGATGCGACGGGCGCCTCGTGCGCTCCCGTCCATTCCGACAGGCGAGCATAGGATGTCCAGGACGTCGCGGACCGGACGCCGGAGCTGACCGTCGACACGTGCGCCGTCTGCGCCGTCACCGACATCGGCGCCGACCGCGATCGCGACCACCACCGCACGACCATCGACACCACAAGGACGTTCGTCCATGACCGACCAACTGATCATCGCCGGCGTGCGCCGTGACGCCCTCGACGGGGCCACGTTCGACGTGATTGCACCGGCAACCGGTGAGATCGCGGGCACCGTCGCGAAGGCCGGGATCGCCGATGTGGACGCGGCACTGACCACAGCGACCCGAGCGCACGACACGGGAGCGTGGTCGACGGTCGCGCCGACGGACCGCGGACGCATCCTGCACCGGGTCGCCGAGTTGTTGCGGACCCACGCCGATGAGCTGGCCGGGTTCGAGTGCCTGGACGCCGGTCATCCGATCACCTCGGCCCGCGGTGAGGTGGCAGCGGCGGCAGCGACCTTCGAGTTCTACGCCGGCGCTGTCGACAAGTTCCAGGGTTCGGTCTTCCCGATCGCCGATCCCGGTCTGAGCGTGTCCATGCACATGCCGGTGGGACCGTGTGCACTGATCGTGCCCTGGAACTTCCCGCTCATGATCGCCGCGTGGAAGGTCGCCCCTGCGCTGGCGGCGGGGAACCCGATCATCCTCAAGCCGGCTTCTCTCACACCGCGGTCGGCGCTGCGCCTCGGTGACCTGCTCGTCGAAGCGGGTGTCACTCCCGATGCGGTCCACGTCCTCCCCGGTCCCGGCGGGTTGATCGGCAACGCGCTCGCCGAGGACCGACGTGTCGCCAAGGTGTCCTTCACCGGCGAAACGACCACCGGCGCATCGATCCTGCGCGCGAGCGCTGACAACATCACACGGATCACGCTCGAACTCGGCGGAAAGTCGGCTGCGATCGTCTTCGCCGACGCCGACATCGAAACCGCCGCGGCCAAGATGCCGGGCGGGGTGTTCGACAACGCAGGACAGGACTGTTGTGCCCGGTCACGGATCCTCGTCGAGCGGTCGGCGTACGACGACTTCGTCGCGGCCTTCACGCGCAGCACCGAAGCCGTCGTCGTCGGCGATCCGACCGACGAGTCGACCGAGATGGGTCCGCTCATCTCCACCGGGCAACGCGAGACGTCGTTGGATTACATCGGGATCGGTACCTCCGAGGGAGCCGAGGTGGTGACCGGTGGCGCTCCCGTGGACCGCGTCGGTTTCTACCTGACGCCGTGCGTGCTCGCGAACGTCGACAATTCGATGCGCGTCGCGCGCGAGGAGATCTTCGGCCCGGTTGCGTCGGTCATCCCCTTCGACGACGAGGCCGACGCGATCAGGATCGCGAACGACAGCGAATACGGGCTGTCCGGATCACTCTGGACCGGAGATGCGACGCGCGCCGTCCGGGTCGCCGGAGCGTTGCGGACGGGCACCCTGTCGGTGAACTCGAATTCGTCGGTCCGGATCCAGGCACCGTTCGGTGGTTTCAAACGATCGGGGCTGGGTCGGGAACTCGGCATGGGAGCGCTCGACAACTACACCGAGACCAAAACCGTCTACTTCTCCGCAGGCTGATCATCGTCGGGGTGTGCTCGACTCCCGTCGGTCTCACCGGCACGCACGCCACGCTCCAGGATCCGATCGACCAGCCCTCGCATCGCGGGACCGATCGCTTCGGCGCGTTCGACGAGACGCCGACGGTCTTCCTGGCCGACCGCACCCCGTTCGGCGGTGGCACCGTCACCCCCGAAGCCGATCATGGAGCGGGCCGATGCCAGCAGGCGGTGTGCTGTCTCCAACTCGGTCGTCTCGTCGGACCGCGCCATCTCGGGTGAGGACCCGAGGCCGCGATCGTGCTGAGGGCCGAAGGTCGGGCCGATCCGACCGTCGATGCGCGCATCGAGATACCCCGACGACGCGCGGTACGCGACATCCATGAGATGCGCGCTGCTGGAGAGATCGGTGAACCGGACCGGCTGCGGGTCACCGTGGGGCAGGATCACGACCTCGACGTCGTCAGGGATCCGCGCGAGATCCTCGAGCAGGCGGTGACGGCGCGCGATCCAGTATGCGAGCATCGCGACGTCCAAGGGACGCTTCGTCTCGGGTCGGGGGCGGTCCACTCCACCGACCTGCAGCACGAAGATGCGCGTCGCACCCTCCTCGACTGCTCGCTGCACGGGAACATCGTCGACGATCCCACCGTCGAGGTAGCGACGCCCGTCGACCTCCACGGCCGGGAACACCGCCGGGATCGATGCCGAAGCCAACACCGCCGGAAGGATCGACCCCGAGGTGAACCAGTGTTCGGCGGCATCGTCGATGTCGGTCGCCACACACTCGAACGGGACGTCGAGTTCGTCGAAGTGGTCCGCCGGAAGGATCTCAGCCAGCAGGTCCCGGAGTCCGTCACTCGACGAGATCGACTCGCCTTTGCGGACGAGTTGGACCGGTGACGGCAACAGGCCCGTGGGGACGAGCTCGCGATCGATCAGGTCGATCCAGATGTCCTGGATCCGGCCGACCGTCGCGAGGTTCGCGCCACCGGCGAGCACCGCGCCGTTGATCGCTCCGACCGAACACCCGTAGATCACATCGGGAAGGATGCGGCGCTCCACGAGCGCCCGGAGCATGCCGACCTGGAGGGCGCCCATGGCCGCACCTCCGGAGAGCACGAATGCGGTTCGATTCGGCTTGGTCGTGTGCGCCGCGCGCGGCCAGATCTCAGACAGTGACCGCATCGCGTCCCTCGACGATCGTGGTGTCCCCTTGCGACGCGGCGAGCGTCGCGGTGACGAGTCGGGCGACCGATTCCGCTTGCGCGACCGGCGCGTCGTGACCGGCACCGTCGACGATCTCCACCTTGGAATTCGGGACCCGGTCGGCCATCCACGCTGCCGCCGCCTGATACGGCGTCGAACCGACCGTGCCGACACCAAAGGTACAGGGGACATCGATCTGCGCCGGGTCGAACGGCGACGCCTCGGCGAGGCGCGGGTCCAGATCGGCGATCAACGACGCACCTTCGGCACGTCGCGCGCCGCGCGTCGACGGACCGAGGCGCTCCCAACGATCCCGACCGATCGTCGAACACATGAACGCCTCGGCAGTGTCACCGGCCGGGTCGCTCGATCCGCCGATCGTGACACGTGCCCACCCGGGCCAACGATCGATCCACGGTGTCGGGACCTCCCACGTGATGACCGCGCGGACGTCCAGGCGCCCGGACGCGGCCGCACCCAGCACCACGAGCCCGCCGAAACTGTGGCCGAACAGCACCACCGGTCGGTCGGCGACGAGCCCGACCAGATCATCCACATGACGGGCGAGATCTCCGGTTCCGAGGCCGATCGCGCGCCCGTACCCACGCCGGTCGTACCGCATCGTCGGAACGTCGCCGAATCGGCGCGTGAGCTGCGCCATACCCGCCCCACGGTCCATCGCACCGTGCACGAACACCAGTGTCGGACCATCGACGCCGGATCGAGGGCGACGGGCGACGAGGCCCGGCCACCTCCGAAATTCCTGTGCGGTCGCGGATTCCATCACGGCCTCACGGTACCGCCCCACTATCCTGCGACACGATCATGGAAATCCTGCTCATCCGTCACGGACTCCCGATCCGTATCGAGAGCGACGGGCCGGTCGATCCCCCGTTGGCACCCGAGGGCCATGCCCAGGCGGCCGCGCTCGCGCGCTGGTTGCGGGCGACACCGCCCGACGTGGTGGTCAGCTCGACCATGAGCCGCGCCATCGACACCGCTCGTCACCTCACCGACGCGTTCGCGATCGAAGGGCGCCGGGACGCCGACCTCTGTGAGTTCGACCGGGGCGCCAACGTGTACATCCCCTTGGAGCAGCTCGGCCCCGACGACCCGCACATGGTCCGACTGATCGAAGACTGGTTCGGGCCGGCCGGCGCCGCACGACGAGCGGTGTTCCAGCAACGCGTCGTCACCGCCCTCGGTCGGTTCGTCACCGCGCCCGACGTCGCCGATGCGGCACGATGCGCCGTCGTCTGCCACGGCGGCGTCGTCAACGCGGTGCTGGCGTCCGTGCTCGGCACCGAT
>JAFDWI010000315.1 GCA_018268545.1 Actinomycetota bacterium | reverse complement strand
GATCGAGGGTCGCACGATCGAAACGGGCACGTCGCCCCGGTTCTGTGCGAGTGCCTGTTCGGCCAGCGCCTTGGTGTAGGCGTAGGCGTCCGGCCAGCCGAGTGAGGCAGCGCGGACCCGGCCGGCCTCCACGAGCTGGGACTTGATCCAGTCGCGACGTCGCGTCTCGGTCTTCGCGGCCAGCAGCGGTGTGCCGGCGGCACCGAGTTCGTCGCGAGCCTCGGAGCGGAAGCGTTCGAGCAGTTCGGTGCTGCGGCTCTTCATCTCGGCATCGGAACGGATCCGCCGTGCCGCATCGACCTCGGCGCGCCAGTCGACGTCGTCGAGCCAGAACGGGCTCGCGTCGACGGGTTCTTCGAGAGCCTCGCCGCGCCGGTTTCCGGCGACGTAACAGGTCGACACGGCGACGAGGTGCGGCGTGACGCCGAGGTCTTGACAGGTCCGGACGATCCGGGTCGGCCCCAGCAGGTTGACCTCGATGGCCAGATCGAGGGGTGCGTCGAACGAAACAGTCGCGGCCGAGTGGATCACGATGTCGGTCGCGGCGAGCGCGGCTCGCCCTTGGTCGTCGAGGCCCAAGCCGTCGGTGCCGACGTCGCCGGCGACCACGTCGACGCGTTCGGCGATCATCGCATCGAAGGCCTCACGCCCGCCGAGCTGCTCGCGCAACGTGTCGAAACAGTCGTTCTTGAAGATCTCGCGGGCCGCGCGTTGCTGCACGTTCCGCATGCGACTCGGTCGGACGAGCAGGGTGATGGAGCAGCCGGGAGCGCCGCGCAACAGGCGTTCGACGAGCGCCGTGCCGACAAAGCCCGTCGATCCGGTGATGAAGATGCGCTTGCCGTCGAGCGCCTCGGGAATCACAGCGGTCGATCGTAGCCGATGGCTCTCTACCGATTGGTAGAATGACGATGATGGAGACCGGAGTGCCGCCTGCCACGACGGCCGACCGCCTGTTGGGAGCGGCGCTCGACGCGTTCGCCGGTCGAGGGTACGAGGCGACGTCGCTGGATGACATCGCGTCCGCGTGTGACGTCCGAAAGCAGACGCTGCTCTATCACTATCCCTCCAAGGACATCCTCCTGGGCGCCGTCATCGACCACACGGTCCACGAGCTCGCCGAACCGCTGCGCCGGGCCGCCGTGGGTGCGCCGAACCGTGCCCGGGCGGTCGTCGACGCGTTGTTCCGGATCGGGGCGAACCGCCCCGAGTTGCTCGAGTTGGTTCGTGAGGTGCTGCGCCTGGGGCCACCGGCATCGGATCGTCTCCTGGCGTCGGCGGGGCCCTTCCTCGATCAGCTCGCAAGTGGCATGCCACGGGAAAAGGTGCTCGGAGCCGGCGCGATGATCCTGGGGATGGCGACCGAGGTCGATGTGCTTGCAGCGGTCGGGGTCGCCCCGAACCTTGCCGGTCTCCGGCGGCGTCGCCGAGCGTTACTGGCGTACCTGGCCGATTGAGCGGCCCGTCGTCGACCCGGGCCGGCGAAGTCGGGTCGAAGCGATCCATGAGATGCGGTCAACGGCGAGGCGTTCGTTTCGGCGGCGACGCGGGTCGCGACCGGGTTCGACGGGTGCTGGGCGTCCGATCAGATGTCGGTTCGGAAGTTGCTGCGGCGGCCGTGCCGCTCGATCGCGAGCGCAACAAGTTCGTCGATGAGTTCCGAATACGGCAGACCGGACGCTTCCCAGAGTTTTGCGTACATCGACAGCGGCGTGAATCCAGGGATCGTGTTGATCTCGTTCAGGAGAAATCCGCGTCCGGCGGGCTCGTAGAAGAAGTCGACGCGTGCCATGCCGTCACCGCGAAGCGCGCGGTACGCGTCGAGGGCGAGTTCGCGCACCGCGGCGGATTCGTCGGCATCGAGTTCGGCGGGGATCAGCAGCGTCGCCGCGCCGCTCGCATACTTGTCGGTGTAGTCGTAGAACTCGGCTCCGGCGACGATCTCTCCTGGGACCGAAGCGCGGGGCGGGTTCGCCCCGATCGCGTTTCCGAGCACGGCCACTTCGACTTCGCGGCCGTTGATCGTTTCCTCGACCACGACGCGTTCGTCATAGCTGAATGCGAGTGTGAGCGCGTCGACGAGTTGCGCGTGATCGTGTGCCTTGGTGATCCCGACCGAGGAACCCATGTTCGCGGGCTTCACGAAGACCGGAAACGCGATCTCGCCCAATGCCATCAGCGTCTCGACCCGGTTCGCCAATGCTTCGGGTCCGCCGCTGCCAGGGGTGACATCGAGGGACCGAGCCTGCGGGATGCCGTGTGCGCCGGTGAGGATCTTGGCCATCGTCTTGTCCATGCAGATCGCCGAACCGAGCACGCCGCTTCCGACATAGGCGACACCCGCAAGTTCGAAGAGGCCTTGGAGCGTCCCGTCTTCGCCGTGGGTGCCGTGCACGAGTGGGAACACGACGTTGGGTTGGGCCGGGTCTCGACCGGTCAACGCCGCGAACGGGTCGACGGCTGTTCCCTCGACGTCGAGCCCGGCGGGTTCCAAGCCGGCCGGGTCGTCGGGTTGGCCGTTGGTGCGCACGCTGGCCAGGTCGTTGCGGTGCCACCGGCCGTTGCGGTCGATGCCGATGGCGACGATGTCGTAACGGGTCGGGTCGGCGGCGGCGGCGACACGTGCGGCTGAAATACGCGAAATGTCGTGTTCCGCCGAGACACCGCCGTACAAGACGACCAAGCGGATGCG
>JAFDWI010000314.1 GCA_018268545.1 Actinomycetota bacterium | reverse complement strand
CGTAACCACCTTCGAGGAACACGATCGACCGGCGCGGCCCGACCAGGGAACGGATCCGCCCGACCAGGCGCGCATAGTCGCCCGCCGACAACGCGACCTCGGCCAACGGGTCGGCCCGATGCGCGTCGAATCCGAGCGACACGCACACCCAGTCCGGCGCGAACGCCTCGGAGAACGGGACCACGAGCGACTCGAACGCCGCGTCGTAGGTGTCCCCGGTCGTTCCCGCGGGCACCGGTACGTTGAGGATCCCTCCGGGTGCCCCGGGACCACCGACCTCGTCCACCGCACCCGTTCCCGGATACCACGGCCACTGGTGGATCGACACGTACGCGACACGCGGGTCGTTCCAGAACATCTCCTGGGTGCCGTTCCCGTGGTGCACGTCGATGTCGACGACGAGAACCCGATCCCCATGCTCGGCCAACGTCGCGGCGGTGACCGCGACGTTGTTGAACAGACAGAAGCCCATCGCGGCCCCCGGTCGGGCGTGATGCCCGGGCGGACGGACCGCGCACACCACGTCGTCGACCCGCCCCGACACCAACGCGTCGATCGCACACAACCCGGCGCCCGCGGCGAGACGGGCCGCCTCCCAAGAGGCGGGAACGACGGCCGTGTCCGGGTCCAGGCGCCCGCCGCCGGTCACACACCGCGAATGCAGCGCCGTCACATAGCCAGGATCGTGAACCCGTTCGAGGTCGTCGTCGCCGGCGGGCGTCGGTGATTCGAACTCCAACGCGCCGTCGACGTGCGCCGCCACCACACCGGCCATGACGGCGTCGAGGCGTTCGGGCCGTTCGGGATGCCCGACCCCGGCAACATGCCGAGCGCACCGTTCGTCGGCGACGATGAGCAGCGCCACTCCCCCAGCGTAGTCGCCGCCCGTCGGCCCGATCCGGGGCGTGTCCCCGCACCGGCACGCCCGGGCTCACGACGACACGTCTGCCAGGCTGCGCGGGCAGGTCACCTCTGGCTCGGCTCACGATTGACAATCTCCGAGTTCCGCTCGCAGGAAAGCCACTGTGCCCATCGGTCGGATGCGCCCGTCGGCGCATCCTCTAGCCTCGGTGGTCGACGATGCGACGAGCCAGAGAGGCGATGAGCACCCCCGAGATCTTCCGCGTCGGTGACGACCGGCTGCTGTGCGACGCGTGGCACGACGTCGGCCGCACCGTCGTCGTCCGCCCGGTCGACCCGCGCCTGCGCGTCGACCCCGATGCGATCGTCGCAGTGCTCGGCCGCCTCGCCGAACGGGGCGTGATGCGGGTCCTGACCGCGGCGCTCGACGAGAACGCGATCGCTCCGTTCGCTGCGGCCGGCTTCCACCTGCACGAGGAGTTGTGTGTCCTCCGCCTCGATCTCGACACGACCGACGCTCGTGCCGCCGCGCCCACGGCCGCCACCGGCACGACGTCGTTCTCGCTCCGGCGAGGTCGCCCCCGTCGTGAACTGTCCCGTGTCGCCGAGATCGACGAACGTGCATTCGGGCCGGGTCGGGCCGTCGACGGTTCGGGACTCGCGACGATCATCGCGGCGACACCCGCCCGGCGGTTCCGGGTCGTCACGACCCACGGGATGCGGGCATGCGACGCCGCGTACGCGGTGTCGGGTTGCGCGGGCACGTTCGGGTACATCCAACGGGTCGCGGTCGACCCCACGTTCCGACGCTGTGGCCACGGGCGAGCACTCGTGACCGATGCGCTCGGTTGGTTCCGCCGTCGTGGGGTTTGCACCGCGCTGGTGAACACCCAGCCGACCAACACCGCAGGCTGCAACCTGTACCGATCCGTCGGCTTCGTGCCGACGTCGGACCGGCTCGCGGTGTGGGCATGGGATCGGACCACGTCCACGTGACACGACGGATCCACCTCGCGATCGCCGCCGGCGGGATCATCGTGGCGGCGCTCTGCGCTGGCGGAACACCTGCGAATGCGGCGCCCGCGACGACCGCGGCGCCGACCATCCGGCTCGTGTCGCTCGATCCGTGGGTGGCACCCGTCGGCCTGGTCGCGGTCGCGCTCCGCGTGAGCGGCGCACCACCGGGTTCGATCATCGTGCCGACGCTGCACGGTGCCGTAGCGACACGATCCGCGTTCAAGTTGACCACCGACGGGCGCAACCTCGGCGGTGTCGTCGGCCGCCTCGGCGATCAGCCCGTCGACGCGGGATCGGGTCCGCTCTCGGTGAACTTCGGCGTGACCGACGGGTCGACGCCGACCGCAGCGAACACCGTCCTGCTCCGGCGTCCGGGCGTCTACCCGCTCGAGTTGGAACTCCGTGATCCCGGCGGGTCACGGCTCACCTCGTCGGTGGTCTACATCGTTCGGCTGCCGGCCGCGTCGACGGCACCGGGGAACGACGGATCCCACGCGCTCTCGGTGGCAACGGAGTTACGTCTGCAACCGCCGGCCACGACCTCGGCGACCGGCGAGCCCACGACGACCGCGCTCGCGCGCCGCTCGGCGCACGAGTTGTCGACCGGGCTCGCCGACGTGTCGGGTGGGGTCCGGGCGAGCCTGGGATTCGCGATCTCGCCGGCACTCGTCGACGCCGAGGCGCTCGCCGACAGCTCGACGAGTCCACGGCCGACCGCGCCGACGACCTTTCGGCGCCTCGCCTCACTGACCGAGGGTCTACCGATCCAGGCACAACCCTGGTCGACCGTCGACCCGGCCACGTGGCTCGCCACCCCCGACCTGGTCCCCTTCCTCGCCGCGAACAGCGATCACGGCGACACGACCCTCACCACCCGGCTCCACGCACCGACCCGGACGATCGTCGACCTGCCGGCGTGGGGCGGATCGGTCTCGGCCGCGACACTCGACTGGTTCGTCGCCCGAGGAGCGACACGGTTCCTCGTTCCCGCCGAGGCATTGGAGCCGCTGAACACGTCGCTGTTCCCCCGCACCCTCGCCGCACCGTTCCAGATCGACCTCGGAGGTGACCGTTCGGTCACCGCGATGCAGATCGACCCGGACCTCGAGCATCACTTCGACTCACCGGATCCGGTAGCGGGCGCAAACCATCTGATCGCCGACCTTTCGGTCATCGCACTCGATCTTCCGTCCATCGAGCGCGGCGTCGTCGTCGCCCCGCCACCCGGCCACCCGGCGTCGGCAGCATTCCTGTCGGCCTACGTTCGAGCCCTCGACACCGCCCACCCCGCCGGTACGGACGCCCTGGTGACACCCACGGCATTGTCCGCCGTGTTCGCGAACACGCCACCCGCACGCCGCGGTGGCGACACCGCCACGCGCGGCCCGGTCCTGGAACGTTCGCTGCGCGCCACCGCCCGCCCCGCCCCGGAGACGTTGCTGGGACGACAGGTCCGCACCACGACCGCCGACATCGACTCGTTCGTCACGATGGCAACCGGTGGGGCCCCGCGTGCCCGGGCTGCGGCACAGGGCATGCGACAGCGTGTCGCGGTCGCCGCTATGCCCTCGACGACCGAGGACCGGCGCCTCGCCGAGTTCACGTCGATCCGGCACGTCGTCGCCGAAGCCGCGTCCGGTATCCGGCTCCCTTCACGCCAGACCATCACGCTCACCGCCGACTCGGCCACGCTGCCGATCATGGTGCATCGCACCGACGACGGACCCACCGAACTCGTCGCGCACATCGACGCCCCCGCGCGACTCCGGTTCCTCGACGGCAAGACCCAACCGCTCCATCTGAACGAACCGACGACACGGTTCGACCTGCGGGTCCACAGTGACTCACCCGGCGACACGACGATCCGGCTCACCTTCACGTCCCCCGACGGTCGTCTCGTCGCGGGCGACACCGAACTGGTCGTCCGATCCACCAAGGCGTCCGGGGTGGGGCTGATGATCAGCTTCGGGTCGCTCGCGTTCCTGATCGTGTGGTGGATCCGCGACATCGTCCGGGCCCGTCGACGGCGCCGGGGCCGTCACATTCCCCCGGCGGAGTTGATCGACATCGGCTAGGAATGGACGTCGACGACGCCGGATCCGGTGTCGGTGCCCCGTCGGTAACCATCGACCGGGTCCCGGGGTCCAAAGCCCGAGATCTTCCCGACCATCGCACGTTCAGCGAGGAGCGCCATGACCGGCATCCACATCGTCACCGACTCCGGTTCCGACATCTCACCCACCGACGCAGTCGAACTGGGTGTCACGGTCGTGCCGTTGACGATCCGCTTCGGAGACGAGGAGTTCCACGACGGGATCGACCTCAGCGTCGAGGACTTCTACGACAGGATGTCAGCCCATTCCGGCCTTCCGGCCACCGCGGCCCCTGCACCCGGCGCCTTCATCGAAGCCTTCGACGCGGCACGCGCCGCCGGCGCCGAGTCGATCGCGTGCATCAACATGGCCGGGACGCTGTCGGCGACGATCGAGTCGGCCCGGTCCGCTGCGACCGAGGTCGCCGACCGGATCGAGGTCCGGGTCATGGATTCGCTGACGGTCACAGGCGGTCTGTATTCGATCATCCGCCACGCCGTGGACGCCGCGGCCTCCGGTGCGACCCTCGACGCGATCGAGGCACTGGTCGCCGACCGGGCCGCTCGCACGACGATCCTCGGGAGCTTCGACACGCTCGAGAACCTCAAGATGGGCGGGCGAATCGGCGGCGCCCAGGCCCTGCTGGGGACCATGCTGAAGATCAAACCGATCGTGGAGGTCCGTGACGGCGAGGTCCGCGAGGCGGGCAAGCAACGCACCCGTCGCAAGGCACTCGCCTGGATCCTCGACCGGGTCGCAGAAGCCGGCGCCGTGGAGGACCTCACCTTGTGCGAGGCGATGGCACCCGACGTCGACGAGTTCCGTGCGATGTTCCCCGGCACCGAGGGACTCCACCACGTCCGGATCGGTCCGACGATCGGGACCCACGGCGGTCGCGGCACGATGGGCGTGAGTTTCGTGTACCCGCCGTCGCCCAGCTGACCGGCGGATCCGGTCGAGATCGTTCCCCGAGACGCTTCGAGAAGCGGGTTCCCGCCCGGTAGTGTGCAGGGCACCGTGGTAGATGAGCGCGTCGCCCATTCCCCGAACGGATTGCGGAAGGCTTCACCCTCGAGGCCCGTGTCCGGCGACCCGATCGGGGCGCTTCTCGGGGATCGCTACCGGATCATCCACCTGATCGCGACCGGCGGGATGGCCCGGGTGTACGCGGCGATGGACGAGGTCCTCAGCCGGCCCGTCGCCGTCAAGATCCTCCACGACCACCTCGCGCACGATGCCGGTTTCGTCGAGCGGTTCCGCCGAGAGGCGATCGCGGCGGCGCGCCTGAGCCATCCGTCGATCGTCTCGATCTTCGACACCGTCTCGACACCGGGCGGCGTCGACGAGGGTGTTCCGTACCCGCCGTGCGAGGCGATCGTGATGGAACTCGTGCACGGTACGACGCTGCGTCGGCGCCTCGACGCGCTGGGGACGCTGGAGTTGGACGAGGCGGTCACGATCGGCGCGCAGGTCGCCGATGCGCTGGACACGGCGCACCGAGCGCACGTCGTGCACCGCGACATCAAACCGGCGAACATCCTGTTGTCGACCGACGGCCGCGTCCTCGTCGCCGACTTCGGGATCGCAAAGGCGGCCGAAGGTCAGGATCTGACCGCCGAAGGTTCGATGCTGGGAACCGCGAAGTACCTCGCTCCCGAGCAGGTGGAGGGCACCGACGTCGACGGTCGGGCCGACATCTACGCGCTCGGGATCGTGCTGTTCGAGGCGTTGTGCGGGCGGGTCCCGTTCCTGGCGGACACCGACACCGCAACGGCGCTCGCCCGCCTGCATCGCGCACCGATGCGACCGCGCCAGGTCCGCGCCGACATCCCCCGCTCGGTCGACGAGGTCATCCTCCGGGCGATGGCACGCAATCCCGAGGATCGATTCGCCGATGCGGCGCAGTTCCGCGCCGCGCTGCTCGCGTGCACCCACAACCGGCCCTTGCTCGACATCACCGTGGACGACACCGCTCCCGGGACCGAGCCGTACCGCAGCGACACCCGCGTGGCCGATCGACGTGATCGGACGCCGATTCCGGGCCCCTCGACGCAGCACGCTCCCGGCGCCGGTCACGATGTCGACGGTCCCGACGACGACTTCGGCCGATCCGAGCGTGCCTGGCTGGTGCCGGCATTGTTGATCGTGCTCGTCGCCGTGGCGCTGGCGGTGGTCGGGATCCTGTTCGGCAAGTCGAGGTCACCCCATCGCGTGCTCGGAAGTTCGGGCGAGCACACGACCACGACCGTGCTCGTTCGACCCCGGATCACGACCGTGCATGCCTTCGACCCCGAGGGCGACGGCGTCGAGGACAACGCCGACCTGCCGCACCTGACCGACGGCAACCCCGACACCGTGTGGCATACCGACACCTACAAGGACGCCCCGGTGTTCGGCGTGAAGGACGGGGTCGGGCTCGACATCGTGCTCGCCGGGGAGGCGAAGACCACATCGCTCGTCGTCGATGGCCTGACCTCGGGTTGGAACGCGTCGGTGTACGTCTCCTCGGGGACCTCGCTGACGACCCTGGCCGATTGGGGTCGCCCCGTCACCTCGAAGACCGACATCACCCCCGGTCGGACGACGTTCGATCTGGGCGAACACCTCGGCGACCGGATCTTGTTGTGGATCACCCGACCGGGCCCATCCGGGCGGGTCACGATCTCGGAGATCTCGGTGCAATGAACGATCCCAGGCACGACGACGCGACGGACGCGACCGACGACGCCACGCCGACCGATACGACGGGAGCGACCGACGACGCCACAGCGACCGGCGTGGTCGCTCCGGATCCGACAGTCCGTCGGCACCTCGTGGTGCTGGCGATCGCGGTCATCGGGATCGTCGTCGGAAGTGTTCTGGTGGTCACCGGTCGAACCCGTCCCGTACCCACCACGGCGACGACGACCGCGACCACACTCGCGAGCCCACGGCTCCCCGACCTCGGTTCGGTCGCCGACCGGGATGCCGCAAAGCGCCTGGTCGAGACCCTGGACCCGGTGACGCTCCGTGTCCGTGCCGGTGCTCCCACGACTTCATCCCCGGCCCCGTCACCGACGGTGTCGGTCCCCACCGGCGACGAGATGTACCGGACGATTGCCGGACTGGAACGCTGCCAGGGTGCGATCGTCCAGCAGAACACCGATCGTTCCCTGGGCGAGCGACACGCCCAGGCATCGCTCGTCGTCGGCGGCACACCGACGATCGTTGCGTCCTATGCTCTCCCCGCGTCCGCTTCATCACCGTCGGCCACACGCGTGCTCATCGTCGATGCCCGGACCTGTCGCATCCTCGCGGCGATCCAGTCGTGAGGCCATTCGACGCGGTCCGAACCGACCCTGCACAGCCGCGATGGCGGGTGCTGGTCGTAGGTGGCGTGACCATCTAGGGTTGTCCGATGGCCGCTGATCCACCTCGCGAAGGCTCCTGGCCCGATCAGGCAACCGATCTGATCGTCTCCGCGGTGGGAACCGTCCGCGACAAGACCGTCGGCCCGGCGATGACCGCGGCCCGTGCGATCGTCTACGGGCTGTTCGCGCTCCTGATCGGGACCATGGCACTGGTGCTCGTCTCGATCTTCGTCATCCGGATCGTCACCGTGTACGTGGGTGGCCGGGTCTGGATTCCCCAGATCGGCCTCGGCGTGATCTTCGGGATCGGCGCGCTGACGCTTTGGAGCAGAGCTCGAAAGGTCCCGCACCGGTAGGATCGCACGACACACCCGGCGCTCGGGAGCTCCTGGGAATAGACCGCGTCGCGACGATGTTCCCGTACGCACACCGCGAGCACATCGCTCCCCTTCCACAAGGAAACCATCGTGTCTGACAACGTGCGAGACGTCGTGATCATCGGGTCCGGACCTGCGGGTCTGACGGCCGCGATCTATACGGCCCGCGCGCAGATGGACCCCCTGATGATCGAAGGCGAGCTCGTCAGCAACACCGATCAGCCGGGCGGGCAATTGATGTTGACCACCGAGGTGGAGAACTACCCGGGTTTTGTGGACGGGATCATGGGGCCGGATCTGATGGCCGCGTTCCGGGCACAAGCGGAACGTTTCGAGGCCGAGATCGTGACCCGTCGGGTGACGCGCGTCGACCTGTCGTCCCGCCCCTTCGGTGTCTGGGTCGACGATCCGAACGCACCTGAACCGTCGTACCGGGCCGACTCGATCATCATCGCGACCGGGGCGCGCGCGTTGATGTTGGGCCTCGAACACGAGCAACGCCTGCTGGGGCACGGCGTCTCGACCTGCGCGACCTGCGATGCGTTCTTCTTCCGCGGTCACGACATCGCCGTGATCGGCGGCGGCGATTCGGCGATGGAGGAAGCGACGTTCCTGTCGCGTTTCGCCGACTCGGTCACCATCGTCCACCGACGCAGCGAGCTCCGGGCGTCACGCATCATGCAGCAACGGGCCATGGACGACCCCAAGATCCGTTTCGAGCTCGACAAGGTCGTCACCGACGTCCACGGGACCGACCGCCTCGAAGGCCTCACGTTGACCGACACCAACACGGGCGCCACCAGCGAACTCGCCGTCACCGGCATGTTCGTCGCTATCGGCCACCGGCCGACCACCGAACTTTTCGAGGGGCAGATCGAGCTCGAGGACAACGGCTACATCCGGGTCCACGCCGGGTCACGCACGAGCGTGCCCGGGGTGTTCGCAGCCGGTGACGTGCAGGACCACGTGTATCGACAGGCGATCACCGCTGCGGGTTCCGGCTGCATGGCAGCACTCGACGCCGAACGTTGGCTCGCTTCCGGAGCCGACGAGGACAATTGGTAGAAAATACCCCTAGGAGGTATCCATGACTGCGACGATCCTCACCCTCACCGACGACTCGTTCGATGAGCAGATCCACAGTTCCGACAAACCCGTACTCATCGACTTCTGGGCCGAGTGGTGCGGGCCGTGCAAGAAGCTCTCGCCCATCGTCGACGAGATCGCCGGCGAACACGGTGACCGGATGACCTTCGCCAAGATGGACATCGACGCCAATCCCCGGGTTCCATTGCAGTTCAATGTGATGAGCATTCCGACGCTGATCGTTTTCAGAGATGGCAAGGAAGTCAAGCGGATCGTGGGCGCCAAGGGCAAGCACCAGCTGGTCGACGATCTCGCCGATTTTCTGTCCTGAACCCACCACAGGATCACCGCTCCGTGTCGACCGACGACCCGCGCCCGCGCCCGCGGCGATCCGAGACGGGGCCCGGGCCCGATCCGATGTCCCGGTCGCTTCCCCTCGAGCCGGGACTCGTCGGCGACGCCGTACGCGACCTGCAGATCCGCCTCCGCCTCGTCGGTGTACGCGACGCTCCGGATGTCTCGGGGAGGTTCGACGATGCGACGAGCGTCGCGGTCACGACCTTTCAGGTCACATCGGGACTCGAACCGACCGGGATCTGCGATCATCCGACCTGGTCGGCGCTCGTGGAGTCCGGGTTCGCGCTCGGTGACCGACTCCTCTACCACCGGATCCCGATGCTCCGCGGCGACGACGTCGCGTTCCTCCAACGACGCCTCGGGGAACTCGGGTTCCTCTCGGGGCGCGTCGACGGGATCTTCGGACCCGAGACCGAAGCCGCAGTGCGGTCCTTCCAACGCAACACCGCCCTGGTCACCGACGGGGTCGCGGGCCCTGATGTCGTAGCGCAACTCCGGCGCCTCGGGCCCGGGTCCGGCACCGTCACCAAGGCGGTGCTCACCGAGCGACTCGCGCTGCTCGCCGCACCGAACGACCTTGCCGGCGCTCGGGTCGCCGTCGGGGAACCCGGTACCGTTCCGGCACTCGTGCACAATGTCACCGCACGTCTCGACGCCAACGGCGCGATGAGCCTCGCTATCCATCACCCGGACGGGTCGGCGACCGCCGGGGAAGCAAACCGGTTCGACGCGCGTTGTTTCGTCGGATGCACCTCTCGGGTCGAACCCGGCGCAGTCCTGTCCTACTACGAAACGACCGGATTCGCGTCGGCCGGGGGTCGACACCTCGCCGAGATCCTCGCGATCCACCTTGAAACGTCGGACATCCCAGGTCGCGTCTCGATCCGCGGAATGCGGATCCCGGTGCTCCGCGAAACCCGGATGCCCGCACTGTGGTGTGAGATCGGCACCCCCGCGTGGCTGGTGGAGCACGGTTCGAAGGTCGCGACCGGGATCACCACCGCCGTCACCGAATGGATCGCGTGTCCCCTCGACGAACACGAGTAGTGCGTCTGTCGACGACGCGTGGTCCATCTCGGTGACTCCGGCCAGGAGGATCCAGCCGTCGCGAACTGACCTGTTGGGCGAGGGTGACCCCGATCCCCACAACCTTAAGCACAGGTTGTGGATATCAAGTCGCGACGTTCAGTTCGGTGTTGACGCCTGGTCGGACCGAGGCATCGTGCCGGTCATGACCCGGTAGATCCGTTCGAGGTCCTCGAGCGACGCGAAGTCGATCACGATCCGACCGTGCTTCGTGCCCATCGACACGTTGACGCGGGTGTCCAACCGTTCCGACAGCAGCTCTTCCAGCTCCAGCAGGCCCGGAGCTCGGACCGGCGTGGCCGGAGGCTTCGGTGCATCCTCGGGGGCTCCCCGCCGTCGAACCGCCTCTTCGACCTGGCGAACCGACATTCCCCCGCTGATCGCCTTACGTGCCAGTGCCTCCTGGAAGGTGCGATCCGGGCTCCCGAGGAGCGCGCGGGCATGACCGGCCGAAAGCTGCCCGTCGTGCACGAGGCGCTGCACGGTGGGCGGAAGCTGGAAAAGCCGCAGAGTGTTGGACACCGCCGCACGACTCTTCCCGACGCGTCGGGCGATCTCGTCATGAGTGAGAGAAAAGTCATCGAGGAGTTGTTGATACGCGGCGGCCTCCTCGAGCGGGTTGAGATCCTCTCTGTGGAGGTTCTCGACCAAGGCCTGTTCGAGCGAGTTCGCATCGGCGACATCGCGGACGACCACCGGGATCATCGTCAGCCCGGCCCGTTTGGCGGCCCGCCAACGCCGCTCCCCCGCGATCAGCTCGTACGTGCCATGGTCGGTCGCTCGGACCAACACCGGTTGCAACACGCCGAGTTCACGGATCGACGCCGTCAGACCCGTCAAGGCCTCTTCGTCGAAGTGGGTCCTCGGTTGGAACCGGTTCGCGACCAGCGCGGTGATCGGCACTTCGAGCAGACCCGCGACGGTCTCGGTCGAGGGCGCCACACTCTCACTTGGAATGACGGCGCCGAGGCCCTTGCCCAACCCACTACGCCGAGCCATGACTGATCTCCTTTGCCAGTTCCCGGTAGGCGAGCGCGCCGCGGGAACGCGAATCGAACGCGATGATCGGTTGCCCGAACGACGGCGCTTCCGACAATCGAACCGTGCGTGGAACCATCGTCCGACACACCCGGTCGCCGAAGTGTCCACGCACCTCCTGGGCCACCTGGTCGGACAGGTTCGTCCGTGCGTCGTACATGACGAGCACGATCGTCGAGATCTCGAGGGCCGGGTTCAGACCCCGACGAACCAGATCCACATTCTTCGACAGTTGCCCGAGTCCTTCCAGGGCGTAGTACTCACACTGGATCGGGACGAGGACTTCGTTCGCGGCAGCCAGAGCGTTCACGGTGAGCAGACCCAGTGACGGGGGACAGTCGATGAACACGAAGTCGTAGTCGTCACGCACCTCGGCCAGTGCGTTCCGGAGCTTCAGTTCACGACTGAAGGCGGGCACGAGCTCGATCTCGGCGCCGGCCAGGTCGAGGCTCGCCGGAACGACGAACAACCCCTTGATCGACGTCGCTTCGATGGCGTCCTCGATCGGGGTGTCGTCCATGATCACTTCATAGGTGGACGCTTCGAGGCCACGGATGTTGATCCCCAGTCCCGTGCTCGCATTGCCCTGGGGGTCCAGGTCGATGATGAGGACCCGAAAGCCGAGGTCGGCGAGGCAGGCACCGAGGTTGACCGCGGTGGTGGTCTTCCCGACGCCTCCCTTCTGGTTGGCGACGGCGATCCAACGGGGAAGCGGGCGGGCGGGCGACGGCGACGGGGCTTCGGTGGCCTCGATCTCCTCACCAGGAGCGGTGCTCATCGGGTCCGGCGTGGTGGGGTCATCGGCCACCTCCACCGATGGGGACTCGGTGTCGGTCACGTGGCCCTTCCCTGCCAGGAAATCCAGCATCGTGAAGTCAGCACGGCGCAATCCTGCCCGGTTCGGCGTCGACGGTCAAGTCGATCCCGAAATTGCTCGGTGATCTTCCCCGAACGTGATGGTCGTGACCGGAATTCGATCATGGAGATCGATCTACCGGGGAAGTACCGACGAAGTTCGTCGGTTGCAGTCTCGATCTGCAGCCACGTCCCTCGGTTCGACCAAACGAGGTCGGGTCACGAGCGCGGGTTTCACGTGAAACACCGCTCGCGCCGACACACCCCGACCAGTCGCACCCTCGACCGTCATCGATCCTGATCGGAAAGGCGACCATGCGGGGGACAGCAGAGTCGGGTCGATCCGTCCCACGGGATCGTCGGAGCGGGTGCTCGGGGTCGACGGTGAGCGATCCATGATCGGTCTGCCGGTAGCCGTCGGGACTCCGTTGACAAACGGCCGGCGACCTGAACGCCCCGTGTCAACTTCGCGACCGGTGCATCGCCAATGGGAAACCCGATCCTCTCGATGTCGTGCCATCCCATTGGTGGGAGACGGTCGGGGCCTGATCGACGTCGCCGGAATTGGTACCCCCCACACCGCGACGCTCCAGGCAACCGCGGTGTTCTCCCCGGAAGGACCGTGAGCGCCTGAACCCGCGAACCGACGTTTACATCTGACCACTCGCGTTTCCTCCGAACAGGATTGTGACGAGCAACCCCGACCGCGACACGACGCATCGCAAGCCATGTCGACGGCACGACGCTCGGCACTGAGCACCGATGTGCTCACGGCAACACGTCGAAGATCGACCGGGCACGCGCGGTGCCTACCCGGTCACGATCCAGGGTGAGTCGAACGATGTGGGATGGCTCGCCCGTCGGCGACAACGGCACGAGCTCCTCCGCCCCCTCCCGAGATCGGCACGTTCGGACGTCCACTGCACCGGTGGACCTGTCGGTCCGACTCGTGACCGCTGCCGACGAATCAGCGCCGGCAGAGCCGATGCGGCTACAGGTCGGTTCGGACCTGTAGCGACGCGATCATGGAATGCCCACTGACGTTCGGCGGATGCGATGCGAGCTCCACCGATTCGCTGCCGTGCCGGTCCCCGCACCACGACACCGGACCGGGGGGACACGGGAGTTCCCGATCCGACTTGGGCGGCGCGGCTCGCTGCTTCGATGGATTCGGTACGAGTGACTCGGACCGACGGATCGTCTGGCCGGGGCGATGAACACCCGGCCCGGCGAGTTCGACGTTCGCGTCGCGGGTGGAATTCGCGAAACAGTTGGACCTTGTCGTCGGACGGCTACGCCCATTTCCCGAGCATCGATGCCCTGTGGTCAGTGCTCGACACACGGCGTTCCGGTTGCACAACTGTTCCGGATGCTCGACCACCGGGACCCGGAACAACGTCGAAGTCTCAGACACTGTCGCCAAAATCATGCCCGCTCAGAGCCGATGTGGACTTGTTCTGCCTGCGTCCTCGTCCTCGTCGCACTGTGTGTACGCCTTCGTCCTGCGCCCTTTCACAGCGCTTCGCCACACCGGCGCTGACCTGGGCGGGCTTCAGCGACAGCCTCTCGGTCGACTCGGTGTCAGAGTCGGGGAGGAGTGCTTCGCCGATTCCGGATCGTCGGACACAACCGAACCCGGCGAGGTTTCACGTGAAACACCCCGAAGATAGAGCCCGGAGCAGCTGGAAACAGGCCCGGAGACCGGGACCAACGCCACACGCGCTGGACTTCCAGCCTCGACGATTCCGGATCGGCTGTCGACGTGCGGGTCGGGGAACCCGGCTCAGAACAACGGTCGTTTTGCCGGGATCCCGACGCGTCGAGGAAATCGATCCGGGCACGCGTCGACCTGCTCGAGCACCGAGTAGGCGGGCGGGCCCACCTCGTGACGGACCAGGCGAAGGCCGAGTGGCGCCCGACCGATGGGCGCCCACCGGTTCGAATCCGATCCACCATCGGGTGGATCACTCACGATCAACACACCCCCGACCCGCAACAGCGGTGCCGCGCATTCGGCGACGACAGCCGGCGAGCCGAAACTGCGTGCAAACACGACGTCGGCTCGACCGCGTCGCTCGGCGTCGCGCCCGACGACTTCGGCACGCTCCACCCAGACATCGATCCGATCGTCCGCTCCGAGCGTGGTCACCGCCGCAGTAAGGAACGCCCCGCGACGGGTCGATCCGTCCAGCAGTGCCCCGCGCATGGTCGGACGATCACAGATGACCACCAACCCAGGAACACCGCCCCCAGAACCGAGGTCGACAAACGTCGATGCACCGGCCGGGATCGCATCGATCAATACGCGGGCATGTTCGATGTGGGTGTCGATCGGTCCATTCCCCAGGAATCCAGCCTTTCGCGCCTGCTCGAGCAGTGCTGTCAGACGCTCGGGCGGATCGACGGGGGAAATGGATTCATCCATGACGGTCACGCAACCTCGGACATCGAACCGACAGATCGATCACAGACGAACATGCGCCGGTTCGCCGGTCGGACGATGGTGTCCGGCATTCGGCCCCCGGCCACTGCGACCAGCCCGATCGCCGGCCGGTCCGTTCGGACAGTGGTCAGGCGCTCCCGGGAATGATCTTGACCCACCGACGTGGTTCGTGCCCTTCGGATGTCGTGTGGACCCCGTCGATCCCGTTCACCGTGTCGTGCACGACCTTGCGGTCCGACGACGACATGGGTTCGAGCGCCTTGGCGGCCCCGGTTTCGGCCACTTCAGCTGCCAAACCTTCGACGAACGTCACGAGTGCCGCACGCCGTTTCGCACGATACCCGTTGACGTCGACATGGACATGGCCTTCCCAAGATCCCGCCGCCTGCTTCTGGAGCACGACCCGGGTCATGTCCTGGATGGCGTTCATCGTCTGGCCGCGGGGGCCGATGAGCAACCCGAGGCCCTCACCTTCGATGTTGACCTGGGCGTTCGCATCGTCGATGCGGTCACTGGTGATGGTTCCCTCGAAACCGATCGCGTGCAGCAACCCGTCGAGAAAGGCTTCGGTGGCTTGGACCTGCTCATCCAGGGTCATCGACATGGTGGTTCCTTCTTGCTTGGTGGTTTCGGACGAAGAGGTCTGGGTTCCCGGGCGCTTGCGTTGCCGGGATCGCCCGGAGCTCGATCGGCTCGGACGGGCACCGGTATCGTTGCCCGCGGCGCCGTCGTCGCCCGATGCTTCCGGGGCCGGTGAGGTCTTCTTGGCGCGCGGTGCACGGGCGTCGGACTTCCGTGAACCCCCGGCACCCGGGTCGGCGGCTCCGTCACTCGTTTCCGACCGAGGGCCTCGACGACCTCGCCGATCGTTCTTGGCGCGTGGTGCACGCGGCGCGACCCGTGCTCGCACCCGGGCCGTTCCTCGAATCTGGTTGAACAGCCCGCGACGGGGTTCTTCCAAAACAACGAACTCCGCCTCATCGGCACTGATTCCCAGCTCGTCGAGCGCCCGCTCTTTTGCGGCGTCGACGGTCTTGGCGGTGATCTCAACCCATTCCATCGGTGTGGCTCCTCATTTTCCGCGTTTCTTCGACCCGCCCGGTTTCGGTGGCGCCGATCGGCTCGGGGCCGAGCGGCTCGGGGCACTGTCGCTGCCGCTTCGATCATCCGGCGAACTCGTCGCTGTCGAAGATTCAGACTTCACGGTCGATTTCGATCGATCCTCGGTCGCCGTGGTCGGACGCTGTTTGGTCGACTTGGACGCCGACTTGGATCCCGAATTGCTCTTCGACGACTTCGCGTCGGTTTTCGGTTTCGACGGTTTGCTTCCGGCACTCTTCGGGTCGCGCCCCGTCGACTTTGCTCCGGTCTTCGTCCCGGCGCCCTTCGATCCGGCCCCCCCGGACCCGCCGTTCTTGGAACGAGGCGCGGTTCCGGCCCGCACCGCAGCGGCCCGTTCGGCCTTGGCCTGTTTGCCGACCTGGGGGAGTGACGCTTCCGATGGTTTGAATTGTGACCAGAAGTTCTTCTTCTCGGCGGGCTTTCCGTCGTCGACGTCGGCGGGCGGAATCACGATCGCATTCGGTCCGGTGTAGAAGGTGCGCGTCACCATCGCCTGCTGACCGACCCGGAAGAGCGACGAGACCAGGAAATAGACGACAACCCCTGCGGGAATCGCGATGTAGAGGACACCCATCATCACGGGCATCACCTTCATCATCATCTGTTGACTGGCGTTCTGCGCGGCCGAGTTGGTCTGGCGGTTCTGGATCTGCTGTTGCTGCCAAAAGGTCAGACCCATCACGACGAGCACCATCACCAGGTACGGGAGCGCGTGGACGAGACCCTGGGAAAACATCCCCCAGGCGCTCTTGGACAGATCCAGTCCCATCGAGTCCATGACCCGGGTGGCCGACAGGTTCTGGTACAGCTTCGACGAATGCTCGAGGTACGACGGGTGGAAGAAGCCGGCATTCGCATAGGTGCCCACGCTGGTACATGCCTGATTGACCCGATCGATACTGCATGCGGTCGAAAATCCGAGGTCACCACCGAAGGGG
>JAFDWI010000313.1 GCA_018268545.1 Actinomycetota bacterium | reverse complement strand
ACGGGGATCACACCCAGGAGCCGTTTGTCGAGGCGGGGTGCATTCCCACTCACCCCGAACAACGTGAGCGGGACCAAGGGCAGGAGATAGCGACCCTGCACCCACACGATCTCGTGCATTCCCGGCGGATTCGCCGAAATCGCGAGCCCGTATTCGATCAGGACGAACGCGATCCCCGCGATCGAGACGGCGACCGCGACGGCGATGACGCGGTCGACCACTGGTATCGCCGCGACGCCTGTGGCGTCGTCGTCGCTGCCGGGAACCGCTTCGGGGTCGCTCGACGGCCCGGGCGCCGGATCACCTGGCTGTGCACCTGCAGATCCGACGCCGGCCCGTCGCCGAGCCGCAGCGTTGATCGGACGCCACAGCACCGCCGGAATCGGATCGGCGATGCGGACCAACGCGAGCCACGCGGCCCCCGCCCAGGGTGCGACGGGAAAATTGTGGTTGAACCGTCGTACCGCGGTGACCATGCCCGCCAACACCAGGTTGCGCTCCGAAGGGTCACGCCAACCTCGGTAGACGGCGTGGAGGAAACCCGTCGGATGCCTGCGGATCCAGGCTCCGGCCGCGGTCGAGTCGGCATTGTTCAGACCGGTGATCTGCACATGGTTGACCACGCCGACGTTCCAGGCTCCCCCGAGCGCCGCGGCGACCGAACCCATGCCGAGGATCGTGACGAGCCGTCTCCGAAGCGACGGGAACGCGGCGCTCGGAATCGCGACCACGAGCAGGGCGAAGGGGAGGTACGCGGACTTGCACAGCGCCAACAATGCAATCAACACGCCGAGCACTACGAGATCACGCGAAGCGACCGGCCCGTGCCGCGACGCCTCGGTGCACCACAAGGTCCACGCGACCGCGCAGCACGCCAAAGCGAGGGTGATGGGGTCGGCAGAGACCGCGGCGGCGCCCTGGATCGACACGGGAAGCAGGCCGATCGTGAAGATCAGTGGCTTTCCCCAAGGGATCTTCGAGATCGCGAACGCCATCAGCGCGATGTACGCGGCGAGTTGCACGATTCGGGCCCCGTACAGGCTGCCCGAGGCACCTCCGATCGCACGGCCGACCCCGAAGCCGATGATCGCGGGTGCATAGGGGACGGGCGAATAGATGTCGGCGTTGCGGGCCAACACACCGACGGCGCCGGATGGACGGGCACACGGCGGGTTGCGGAACTGGTCGCGGAGGCTTCCCGGGTCTCGCGCGTAGGGTTCGCGCCAGTTCGCGCTGAGGTACGCCTCGAAGCACCCGTCGGTCCGGTAGTCGGCCGGAGGGACCTTGCCGGTGGGGGGGACGACGAAGCCGCGTTCGATCAACGACACCCGGGCCACGTGGGCTGCTTCGTCGATGCCCCAGGTCGCCGGTGTGATGAACACCGCCGCGAGGCCGAGTATCGACGCGAGCGCGGTGAACCAGCGCGCCCAGCGCAACGGCGCGCCTCGGCGCTCGGCGGGGTGCATGGGAGATTCCTAGCATCGACGCCCCGTCGCCGAAGGGATGGGCGTCGATGCGACGACCGGCCCACCGTCTGGCCGGCGAGGCGCGGCGATTCGGTGGCGTCGCTCAGTCGGCGGCGTTCGCTCGGATGATGTTCAGCGCGCTGCCGGCCTTGAACCAACCGAGCTGCTCGTCGTTCAGGGTGTGGGTCACCTCGAAGCCTTCGGCGGAGCCATCGGGGTGGACGATCCGGCACTGCACGGGTCGTCCCGGCGCGAGTTCGGCGAGCCCGAGGATGTCGATCTTGTCGTCCTCACCGATGCGGTCGTAATCGGCCGGGTCGGCGAAGGTCAGCGCGAGCACGCCCTGCTTCTTCAGGTTGGCTTCGTGGATCCGGGCGAACGAACGGACGAACACGGCGACCGCGCCGCGGAACCGTGGTTCCATCGCCGCGTGTTCCCGGGAGGAACCTTCGCCGTAGTTCTCGTCACCGACCGCGACCCACGGCACACCGGCTTCGTGCAGGTGTTTCGCGATGTCCGGGTAGGGCTTCGTCGTGCCGTCGAGCGGGTCCTTCCCCTCGCCGGCCACACCCGTGAACGCATTGACCGCGCCGGCGAACAGGTTGCCGCAGATGTTCTCGAGATGCCCCCGGTATTTCAGCCACGGGCCGGCCATCGAGATGTGGTCGGTCGTGCACTTGCCCTGGGCCTTCATCGCGACCGGAAGGCCGGTGAAGTCCTCACCGTTCCAGGGTTCGAAGGGAGTGAGCGCCTGGAGGCGGTCACTGGCCGGGTCGATCTTCACCTCGATGCCCGAGCCGTCCGCCGGGGGAGCGACGAACCGTCCGTCGCCGGGCACGAATCCCTGCGTCGGGAACTGCACACCCTCGGGCGGGTCGAGTTTGAACTCGACGCCGTCGGCGCCGACGAGCGTGTCGGTCAGGGGATTGAAGTCGAGGGTTCCGGCGAGCGCGAGCGCGACGACGGTGTCGGGCGAGGTCACGAACGCGAGCGTGTTCGGGTTGCCGTCGTTGCGCTTGGGAAAGTTCCGGTTGTAGGAGTTCACGATCGTGTTCTT
>JAFDWI010000312.1 GCA_018268545.1 Actinomycetota bacterium | reverse complement strand
GACACCGCCGTGGTCATCGGCGTCGGTGGCGTCGGACTGAACGTCATCCAGGGTCTGAAGATCGCGAATGCGGGCCGCATCATCGCGGTCGATGCCGAGCCCTCGAAAGAGGGACTGGCGCGCCAGTTCGGGGCGACCGACTTCATCGATGCGCGCTCGGTGGATGCCGTCGAGGCGGTCCGCGAGCTGTTCCCGTACCATCCCAAGATGGTCAAGGGTCCGCTCGGTGCCGGTGGCGTCGACTGGGCGTTCGAGTGTGTGGGCAACACCAGACTGTTGAACCAGGCCGTTGCGATGCTCGATTGGGGCGGCACGGCGGTCGAGGTCGGGGTGCCCGGGTTCACCGACGACGTGGCGTTCCATGCGGTCGATCTGGTGCAGGTGAACCGGACGGTCAAGGGATCTCGCTACGGCGGTTCGCGTCCCCAACACGACATCCCGTTGTATGCCCAGTGGTATCTGGACGGGAAGCTGAAGTTGGACGAGCTCGTGACCGAGGTGGTCCCGGTGCCCGAGTTCGCCGAGGTGATCGCCGACATGCACGACGGCAAGCTCGCCCGAGGCGTACTCGAGTTCTGATGGCGCTGCCCGATTGGTTCCACGAAGCGGCTCGAGCGGTGAACAACTGGGGTCGTTGGGGCGACGACGATCGCATCGGGACGCTGAACCACCTGACACCCGAGGCGGTTCGCAACGCTGCGGGTTGTATCCGGACGGGTCGTCGGTTCTCGCTCGCCTGGCCGTTGTCGTTCGCGCAGGACCTGCAGCGGGGAAACATTCCCGGACGCAGCATCCTGCACACGATGACCGCGATCGACGAGGCGATGTTGGGTGACCGCTCGCTGTTCTGTACGAGCGACGACGTGGTCACCATGGGGTTGCAGGTCGCGACGCACTGGGACGGGCTCGGCCACGTGTCCTACGACGGGCGTTTGTACAACGGTGTCCCGGCTGCGTCGATCACCGCGCTCGGTGCGACCCGCCTCGGGATCGAGCAGGTGAAGACACTCGTCGGGCGGGGTGTGCTGCTCGATGTGGCCCGTACCAAGGGTGTCGAACGGCTCGATGCGAGCTACGCGGTCACCCCCGAGGACCTCGACGAAGCAGCCGACGCCGCCCGGGTGACCGTCGGGGCGGGCGACATCGTGACGATCCGAACCGGCCAGATGTCGTACCTGCGTGGTCGCCGTCCCGACAAGGACGCGTATGCGATGGCGTCCTCGGGCATCTCGTGGCGCTGCGCTGCGTGGTTCCATGCCCGTGATGTCGCCGCGGTCGCGGTCGACAACCTCACCTTCGACACGTTCCCGCCGTCGGAACCCGACGCGTTCTTCCCGGCGCACCTGCTCCACCTCGTCGAGATGGGCCTGACGCAGGGGCAGAACTGGGATCTGGACGAACTCGCGGACGACTGTGCCGAGGACGGCGTGTACGAGTTCTGGTTGGGCGCATCACCGCTGCCCTTCACCCATGCGGTGGGATCGCCGGTGAACCCGGTCGCGATCAAATGACCACGATGCGGGCGGTCACCTTCGTGGAGGGGGCCGTCGAGATCCGTGAGCATCCGGTGCCGACGCCCGGCGTGGGCGAGTTGCTGGTCGCGGTTCGCGCCGCGGGCCTCAACAGCGGCGATCTGTTGCAACAACGTGGGTTGTATCCGGCCCCGGCGGGAATCGCCCCGGACATTCCCGGTCTCGAATTCGCGGGCGAGGTCGTCGAAGTCGGTCCGGGCGTCGAGCGGTTTTCGATCGGCGACCGGGTGATGGCCGTGGTCGGAGGCGCCGCGCAGGCCGAGCGGGTCGTCGTGCACGAACGATGTGCTCTGGCGGTGCCCGACCGGGTCGACGACACCGAGGCCGGCGGGTTTCCCGAGGTGTTCACCACCGCGCACGACGCGCTGTTCACGCGTTGTGGGCTGACGATCGGTGAACGGATCGGTGTCACCGGCGGCGCCGGAGGCGTGGGAACCGCCGCGATCCAACTGGCACGGGCAGCGGGGGCGACGGTGGTCGCTTCGGTCCGGGACGTCGCCCGCCACGTTCCGGTCGCCGAGCTCGGTGCGGTCGTGGTCGACCCCGATGCGTTCTGGGGTGCCGGGCCCTACGACGTGATCCTCGAGTTGGTCGGTGGTCCGAACCTCGACGCTGATGTGAAGGCCCTTGCCGTGGATGGCCGGGTGATCGTGATCGGTGTGGGTGCCGGCGCGAAAGGTGAGGTGAACCTGCTCGCACTCATGGCGGCCCGTGGACGTATCGAGGGCTGCACGCTGCGAGCTCGCCCGCTCGAGGGCAAGGCCGCGGCGGCACGGGCGGTCGAACGCCACGTGGTGCCCCTGTTGTCCGATGGTCGAATCACCGTACCGATCCACGCGAGGTTCCCATTGGATGCGGCCGCCGACGCGTATGCGGCATTTCGCGAAGGCGGCAAGTTCGGCAAGATCGTGCTCACCGTCGACGGGTGAACGAGGGCATTGCGATCAGGCGTCTTCGACGACGAGGTCGCCGCGACG
>JAFDWI010000311.1 GCA_018268545.1 Actinomycetota bacterium | reverse complement strand
TGCTCATGTGGTCATCCTGGAACTCCGCGCGGCGAGCAGCGGATGAATCGCGCGGAGCGTCGACGCGCCGTCCGTCGCGGCGGCGACATCTGCTCTGCCCGTGCACGCGGACTCGTGGGAATGAGCAGCGCGAATGCGGGCGCGGGCGACGGCGGAGAGTTGATCGTCTCCCAGGACGGCAGCATCCCAGCAGATCAGATCGCTCGGCTCGGCCTTTGCCCGGGTGCCCACTTGCGGGTGGTAACTGCCGCATCAGGTGATGAACCGCGATCTCTCGCCGGCTCGCTTCCCGAGTTTCCCGACCTGTCGTGGGAAGCCTTCGAGAAGGGCAGCGATCTGGCGCAGCGCGACCTCGCGGGCGCGTGAAGGTCGTATCGGCCGACGACCTCGCCAGCCTGCGTCGGAAGATCGACGGCGGCTCCACGGTGACCGTCCAGCCGATCAACGCCCGCGTTGCCGACGCGTTCACGGCGATTCCACGTGCGACAGTCCGGGGGTGCCTTGCGGGCAGGTAGGAGCTCGTCACGTCGCCTCGGGCGCTCGCTGCACGAGCCGGTGGGGTCCGGCGATGGTGAGCATCGCCACCTTGACCGGGGCGTGACGCACCACGGCGATCAAACCCCGGATCTGCGGTGGTCGCCAACAGGCGATGGCATGCGAATGCTATAGTTATGGCATGGCACGCGTTCGTGTGAGCACCACGGTCGATGGCGACCGCCTGGCCGAGGCTCGACGGATCGTTGATGCACCGACCGATGCGGCGCTGTTCGACGCGGCGCTCGATGCGCTGCTTGTTCGCCACCGGGCCGCAGAGATCGACCGTGCCTATCGAGCGTATGACGAGCACGGGGTCGACGAACTCGACGAATGGGGCGACCTTGCCAGCTTCCGCTCGGCAGCTGCAGCGTCGTGATCGCGGGGCCTCAGCGTGGCGAGGTGTGGTGGTGTGAGCTGCCTGACATCGGTCGGCGGCCGGTGGTGGTTTTGTCGCGTGACGCGGCGATCCCGCGGCTCGGTAGAGCGCTTGTTGCACCACTCACCACCACGATCCGCGGTTTGCCCAGCGAGGTGCTCCTCGAACCCGGCGACGACCCGGTCCCACTGCTTTGTGTCGCGAATCTCGACTCGGTCGAATCGGTGTCAACCGCTGTGCTCACCGATCGATTGGGAACTCTTGCAGCCGAACGGATGCGGGCGGTTTGTACGGCACTCGCAATCGCGGTCGACTGCATCTGAACCGCAACTGCCAGGGCCGCTACCTGCACCCGTCGAGCCCCAGCTTCAACGCTCGTATCGAGAACCGACAAGGTGCGCTGTGGCCTGTTCGACCAAGGCTCGCACCAGTGGATGTGGCTTGTAGGGCCGACTCGAGGTCTGGGGAACGAACAAGGTTGCAACGAACCACGGGTGGGCGTGGAGTTCAACGATGCGCGGTTCGCCGTCGGCGTCGGTGCCAGACACCGTCAAACCGCCTTCCGCAAGCAACGGTACAACGTCGGGGTTCAGTCCGAAATTGCTGTAGTAGCGTTCGGCGACCGTGGTCGAGCGGTAAGCCTCGGCGGCCGCACTCGGGGCTATGAGTGTGACGTCCATCGTTTGTCCGACCAGCGAGCAGGTGAGCGGGGTGACGAACAGGTTCGACGCGTACGGGTCGGCGAGTTCCAACGGTCGGCATCAACTCAGCAGCTCGGTGACCTGGCGGGCGATGGCGTGTTCTTCGCGGGTCGGCACGACGAGCACCCGAACCGGCGCCTCGTCGGGCGAAATCACCTGTGACTCAGCGCCGTGCGCGGCCCGGGCGTTGCGTTCGGCATCGACCGCGATACCAAGGAAACCAAGCGGAGCGCACACTTGCGCGCGGAGCACCGCGTCGTGCTCGCCGACCCCGGCGGTGAAGGCCAATGCATCCACGCCACCCATCACCGCGCTGTACGCGCCGACGTATTTGACGAGACGATGCACGTAGATGTCCATTGCCGCACGGGCGGCGGCGTCCCCGTTGGTGATGCGGGCCTGGATGTCGCGCACGTCGTTCGTGCCGGTCATCCCGGCCAGTCCCGATCCGTAGTTGAGCAAGTGGTCGATCGCATCGATATCCATGCCCAGCTCGCGGTGCAGATAGAACGCGACGGCCGGGTCGATGTCGCCCGAACGGGTCCCCATCACCAAGCCTTCCAGGGGTGTGAGGCCCATCGATGTCTCGACCGGGCACCCACCCACAACAGCCGAGGCCGACGCGCCGTTGCCCAAGTGCAACACGATCTGACGCAACGGGCGCCCGCGGTCACCGAGGTGCGCGGTCACGGTTCCCGACACGTACTCGTGGGAGATCCCGTGGAAACCGTAACGGCGGATCGCGTGTTCGGTGGCGAAGGTCGGGTCGATCGCGTAGTGCGCGGCTGGGGCCGGCAGGTCATGGAAGAACGCCGTGTCGAAAACAGCGACGTGCGGGACATCGGCGAGCAGTTCGCGCGCGACGCGGATCGTCGCGGCGTTTGCCGGGTTGTGCAGCGGAGCCAACGGCGCGAGCGCGTCGATCGCGGCGAGCACGTCGTCGGTGATCAACGTCGGGGCGAACATCTCACCGCCCATCACGACCCGGTGCCCCACGCCACCGATGCCTGCCTCGGCTAGTGCCGGACCGTGCGTCGCGAACGCGTCGATCACGGCCCGCACGGCGCTGGTGTGATCGACCGCCGCGACCGGCCCGGTGATCTCGGTGTCACCGACACGGTGATGAATGACCGCGTCGTCGTGTCCGACGCGTTCCACCAATCCCGACGCGAGGCTGTGGCAAACCGCACTGTCGATCAGCTCGTACTTGACTGAGGATGACCCGGCATTGAAAACGAGGATCGTCCCGGTCATCTCGCCACCGCGCCGACCGAGCCCGCCTTCATCGCACCGAGGCTACCGGCACCCGGGCCGCGCTCTGTCGCGTCCCGATGGCGCTGGATTGGTCATGTCGGAAGCCTGTCAGCGTCATATCCCAAGATGTCGTCTGGCGGCTGGTGGCTGGCGACATCGAGTTCGGCGTATTCGTCGGCCAGGCCTTGCAACCGTGTCGACGCGCTCGTCGTGGTGCCGCGAGCCGGCAAGCGCGCGAGACGTTCCTCGAGCGAATTGGCGGTCGCCTGGGTAAGGGTTTCGTTCGCGAGCGTTGCGACTTCGCGAGCGAGGGATTCGGCGACGGGCGAATCAATGTGGAGCGCCATGGGCACCAGTGTGTCAACCCTGGTGGCACGAATCCACGAACAATGCGGCCGATGCGAACAAAGGTGCAGTCAAACCGACAGGGTGCGTGCCGCCAGATGATGGTGCCGTGCGGCGTCGATGAGGCGTCGGTCTGCGGTGACGAGGTCGACACCCAGATCTTCGGCGAGCAGCAGATACAGCGCGTCGTAGGTGGTGAGGTTCCAGTCGAGCGCGGCTCGGAGCGTGCGACCCCAGTGGAGCCGGCCCGACACGAACTCGATGCCGACGCGGCCGATCGCGTCGAAACCAGCGATCGCGTCGGCACGCGTCAACACGCGCTGCGCGACCCGCTTCCGGAGGCCGTTACCCACCTCGCCCAAGAGGTGCCCGGGAGCGACGAGCGTCAGGCCACCGCCGGCAACCTGATCGAGCAGACCGTTCGCCTGAACCGAGCCATCTTCGGTGACAACCCATTTCAGCGCGACCGAAGCGTCGACGACGAGTGCCCGGTCAGCCACGCATTTCCCGGTCCGCTCGGACCATCGCCTCGGCAGGCGGCTCGTCATCACGAATGTGTGAACGAGCTTGGATCGTGCGGAGTCGAGCAATCGCATCGTCCCGAGTGAGCGCCGCGCTGCTGCCGGCGAGCGCCTGTTCGAGCAGCACGATCGACTGAGCGGACATCGACCGGCCATCGGCCTTGGCGCGTTCGCGAAGCGCCGCATGCAGGGCATCAGGAATGTTTCGAACGTGCATTTCTGCCATGGGCCCATTTTAGTCCCGAAATGGGACCGAGCGCATCGGGGTGCTTGGTGCCGGTTGTCATGCCTGGGCCGCGGTGATCGCGACGGTGTTGATGATGTCGCGCACCGTTGCACCCCGCGACAGATCGTTCACCGGTTTACGCAGGCCCTGCAGGACCGGACCGATCGCAACCGCGCCCGCAGAACGTTGCACCGCCTTGTAGGTGTTGTTGCCGGTGTTCAGGTCGGGGAACACGAACACCGTTGCCCGCCCCGCGACCGGCGAACCGGGCAACTTCGCCGCGCCGACCGTCGCATCGACCGCCGCGTCGTACTGCATCGGTCCGGCCACGACCAGGTCCGGCCGTCGAGACGTGACCAACCCCGTCGCGGTGCGGACCTTGTCCACATCGGCGCCACTGCCCGAGTCACCCGTCGAATACGACAACATCGCGACACGCGGCTCGACTCCGAACCGGGCCGCGGTGTCGGCCGAGGCGATCGCGATGTCGGCCAACTCAGGCGCGGTCGGATCCGGGATCACCGCACAGTCGCCGTACACCAGGACCCGGTCCGGGAGACACATGAAGAACACCGAGGAGACCTTCGACACCCCGGGGATGGTCTTGATGATCTGGAACGCGGGGGTGACGGTGTGCGCGGTGGAATGGGTGGCGCCCGAGACCATGCCGTCCGCGTGGCCGAGCTGCACCATCATCGTGCCGAAATAGGACACGTCACGCAGCAGGTCGCGGGCCACATCCAGCTCGACCCCCTTGCTTGCACGCAGGCGGGCGAACTCGGTAGCGAAACCCTCGAGCAGCTCCGAACGCCTCGGGTCGACGATGGTCGCCGCGGAGATGTCGAGACCGAGCGTGCCCGCTCGGGCCGTGATCGACGCCTCCGATCCCAGCAGCACGATGTCGGCCACCCCACGATCGAGCACCGTCGCCGTTGCACGCAGGATCCGGTCCTCGTCACCTTCGGGCAGCACGATCGTGCGGCGGCGGGTGCGAGCCGCTTCGATCAGGGTCGCCTCGAACATGAGCGGGGTGACCACATCGGACCGTGGCACGTCCAACAGTGCGCCGAAACGCGTCGCGTCCACATGCGCGTCGAAGGTTGCCAACGCCACGTCGATCTTGCGTTGTGTGCCCGTCGCGAGGCGGCCTCGGGTCGTCGACACGATCTGGGCGGTCGTGTAGGAGTCGTGCTCGGTCGCCATGATCGGCAAGCCACCGTCGAGGGACGCCAACAGGGAGTCGACCCCGGGAGTGGGGCGGTAGCCGCCGTTCACGATGATCCCGCCGAGGCTGGGAAGGTCAGGTGCGCTGTGCGCCGCGGCGAGCGCGACGAGCACGTCGGAACGGTCCCCGGCGACGATGTAGAGCACGCCGGGGTGCAGGCGTTCGAGGATGTGGTCGACGGTCATCGCGCCGATGAACTGCCCCGCCGTCTCACGCTCGAGGGTCGCCGGGTCGCCGTGGAGCAACTCGGCGCCGAGCGCGTCGCGGATCTCGTCGAGCCGTGGGGCCGACAGCAACGGCACCTCGGGAATCGCCCACGCCGGCAGGTTCGTCGTGGCGAGCGCCGTGCGGATCGCATCGAGCGCATCGGGCGCACATCGATTTGCGACCACACCGATCGTCGTCGCGTGCGTGTCGGTCAGCTCCGCGATCGCCATCTCGGCCACCTGCGCGACATCGGTGGCGCTGCGCTCGTGCGCGCTGATCGCGAGCAACACCGGCGTGCCGAGGTTCGCCGCGACGCGGCCGTTGAACGAAAACTCGGTCGGCCCGGCGATGTCGGTGTAGTCGGAGCCGACCACGACGACCACGTCGCACTGTCCGGCGAGGGCGCGATAGGCGGTGACGATCCGTTCCATCGCGCCGCCCGGATCGTGGTGCACGTCGGCGTAGGTGACCCCGATCCCGAGTCGGGTTGTCGAGCCGTCGCCGATCGCCTCGACGAGTCGGCGACCCAGCAGGTCGTCGCCGGGGTCGGCCGTGCGGACCACCGGTCGGAACACGCCGATCGTCCCGACGCGTCGGATCAGGATCTCCATCAGACCGAGGGTGATCAGCGACTTGCCGGTCGCACCTTCGGGCGCCGCGACGTAGATGCTGTTCGGGGTCGGATCCTCCACGTGTGCCTCGTTCATCGCATCATCGTCGCGGACGCCGAGCCTACCGAGCGACGATCGACTGCGGTCGACGTCGACGTCGACGACCCGACGGGATGCCCTTGCGGGTCAATCCTCCTGGGACTGTGCCGCGTCGATCAGGTGGCCGAGAAGCACGCGCCACCATTCGGCGAAACGCTGTTGGAAATCCACGATGGGGAACCCGTGCCGAGCGGCAT
>JAFDWI010000310.1 GCA_018268545.1 Actinomycetota bacterium | reverse complement strand
TCAACTGGATCCCTCGCAGATAGGTCTTGTCGTTCCGGCCGTTCGCGAACGTCTCGGCGAGCGTGTTGCCGTTCCAACCCGAGTACTCGCCGTTCGCGTCGCAACACCAGATGTCGACCGCGGCGTTCTCGAGGGGCTCACAGGTCTTCGCATCGATGACGGTGAAGGCCATCTCGAGCGGGAAACCCTTCCGGTCTTCGGTGATGTCCCGTCGAACGGCCATCTTGTCGATGTAGTAGGGGCCCGAGGTCATCTCGGGGATGAGACGGCACGCGGCAAGTTTCGCGGTGGTCGTCGGATGCGATGCGGCGTCGCCGCGCAGCGATGGCGCAGGCGTTCGCGGCACCCCGGTCGTCGGACCCGACCCGGCCGACTTCGACGATGCACATCCCGTCATCGCCAGCCCCGCGACCCCGACCGCGCCGGCAGCCGCGCCGATGAACCCGCGTCGGTCCAGGTGTCGGCGGCCCGATCCGTCATCTGCTTGTTCCGTCGTCATGCGCGCACCCTAACCCGACGGCCGGCACGCTTCGGACGGATCGGCAAGACTCGTCGTGCACCGACCGCGACCAGCCGCCAGGAGTTCGAGCATGCACTACCCCGACCGAGTCGTCGCCGCGGGCGCGTGGGCGCTCGAGAACGGACATCGCACCGCACTGAAGATCACCGGCGGCCGCTGGCCCAAGCAACTCCTCGGCATGCAGCCGATCGAGTTGCACACGATCGGCCGGAAGTCCGGACTGCGCCGATCCACCATGCTCACCGCGCCGATCTGCGAGCCGGACCGGGTCGTGATCGTCGCGTCCAAAGGCGGCCACAGTGACCACCCCGACTGGTACAAGAACCTCGACGCCGACCCTGCCGTCGAGGTCACGATCGGTGACGTGACCAGGCCGATGACAGCCCGGACGGCGTCACCCACCGAGAAGGCCGAGTTGTGGCCGACGATCACCGCGGCGTATTCGGGGTACGAGGGCTACCAGCAGAACACCGACCGGGAGATCCCCGTGGTGATCATGACACCGCGCTGATCGGGTGACGACGCGACCGTGACGGTCGCCTCACTGGACCTTCCGCGTCACACCCAGATGTACACGGGACCACCACCGAAGGACAGCCTGATCGACTCCCCCGGTGTGAACCCACCGTACGCCGGCGTCCTTGCTGTGAAGAGGTGCCCGGTGGAGGCCATCTCGCAGTCGACGAGCGCGTCGTGCCCGTGGTAGCGGACCCGGATGACCGTGCCGGCAAGCCCCTCGTCGGTGGCGTTGCGCGACAACACCAACTGCTCGGGGCGGACAAGGACCCGACAACTCCGAGAATCGGCACGCACGTCGGCCGCGTCGAGGAGCGACGACGACCGGTCGATCGCCAGCTCACCGAGCACACAGGTCACCCGATCGCCCGACGAGGACCCGTCGAGAATGTTCGCCGAACCGATCGCCTGCGCGACCTCGGGCGTCGGTGGGTGCAGGTACAGCGAGGCGGGGGTGTCGTGCGCGGCGACGACGCCCTCGTCGAGGAGCGCGATCGAATCGGCGACCGACAGCGCCTCGTCCTGGTCGTGGGTCACCAACACCGCGGTGAGCCGACTCGCGCGGATGATGTCGATCACATCGGCCCGAACGCTCTCGCGCAGTGCCGCGTCGAGCGCCCCGAAGGGCTCGTCGAGCAACACCACCTCGGGCTCGATCGCCAACGCTCGGGCGAGCGCCACCCGCTGGGCCTGCCCGCCGGACAACTGATGCGGATACCGGCGCTCGAAACCTGCGAGTCCGACGCGTTCGATCAGACCGGCCACCGCAGCGCGATCCCCACGTGGCACCCCGAATCCGACGTTCTGCGCGACGGTCATGTGCGGAAACAGCATCGCGTCCTGGGGTACATAACCGACCTTGCGGGTCTGGGGTCGCTCGGCTCGCGAACCGTCAACGACGACACGCCCCCCGATCCGGACCGTGCCCGCGTCGGCGCGTTCGAATCCGGCGATGATCCCCAGCAACGTGGTCTTCCCACTCCCCGATGCGCCCAGGACCGCGGTCAACGTCGCCTCGGGCACGGTGAGGTCGACGTTCCGCAGTACGGGCGTCGCGCCGAAGGACTTGACCAGACCGACGATCTCGATTCCGGTCACGAGTTCACCTCCACACCTCGACGCCCGCCACCCCGGTCGAACCAGAGCCCGAGCAGCGCTCCGGGGATGACCGCCAACGCGACGATCACGATCGCGTACGGCGCAGCAGCACCGTACGCGATCTCGTTCTGGAACGCCCAGAACTGGGTCGCGAGCGTCTTCACCCCGATCGGCGCGACGACCAACGTCGCGGTCAACTCGGTCACCGCCGTGAGGAAGACGAGGCAGAAACCCGCGAGCAACCCGGGTGCGATGAGCGGCATCGTGACGCGTGCGAACACGGCCGAGGGTCGACGGCCCAGCGACGCGCCGAGGTCCGCGAGTCGAGCCGGCGCCTGGGCGACCGAGGTCTTGACGCACACCAGCGCGAGGGGGAAGTGGATGATCGCGTACACGGCGACGAGGAGCATCTCGGTCTGGTAGATCGAGAACCAGTAGTTCGTGGCGAAGTACACCATGCTGAGCGCGACCACGACCCCGGGGACCGCCCGGGTCACGAACGTCGATCGCTCGATCACGTCCCGAACCCGACTACGCCGCCGGAACGACATCATCGCGACCGGAAGCGCCGCAACGACCGCGACGATCGCTCCGAGCGCGCTGTAGCGCACGGTCGTCCACGTCGCCTGCCCGACCGTCGCCGCTGCGGGCAGCGTGGTCGCATGACTGCGGGTCATCCAGTACACGAGTGTTCCCACGGGGATCGCGACGCCGACCGCGACCACCGCGACGAGCACCGTGATCATGCCCACCGAAGCGGCCCGCCAGCGTCCCGACGCGGCCGGTCGGATCGACGGCATCGACGCCCGCCCCCGGTCACGGGTCAAGAACCCTTCGGCACCCAGCGCGAGCAGGCCGAGTGCCACCAGCGGGAGCGCGAGTGCACCGGCCGCCTGCGGATCGAACTGGAACTCGGTGAAGATCTCGGTCGTGAACGTCGGGAATCGGAGCACCTCGAACGCGCCGTATTCCGAGATGACGGTGAGCACGACCAGTACCGCACCGCCGAGGACGGCGGTTCTGATGCGAGGAAAAGTCACCCGCGTGAACGTACGGACACGGCCCGCACCGAGGCTGTACGCCGTCTGCTCCATGAGCGGATCGGTCCGTCGGAGCGCGGCAGCGACCGGGAGGAAGACGAGTGGATAGGTGCCCAGGGTCATCACGATCGTCGCACCGAGGAGCGGCTCGATACCCGGCGCGAACGAGTGCCAGGCCCAACCGACCACGAAGTCGGGCATCGCGATGGGCAACACCAACAGCACCGTCAGCACCTTGCGTCCCGGCAAGGCGCCGCGCTCGGTGCACCATGCCGCCGCGACACCGATGATGATCGCACCCGCGCCGACCAACACGCTGAGTGTCACCGTGTTCTCGAGCAACACCAGCGACCGATGGCGGAACAGCACCAGGGAGACTTCGGACCAGCCGGCCGCCCGCGCGTCGAGCGCGACGAACAGCAGCGGTGCGAGCAACACCGCGGCGATGGCGCCGCCGACGGCGACGGCGAGGCGGCTCGGTCGATCGCGGTTCAGATCAGGCCCGATTCCTGGAGCAGCTGCTTAGCGAGATCACCGGTGCCCAGATCTGCCGGGCTGAACGCGTTCGGCTCGTAGCTCGAGATCGCCGGAAGCTTCGGGTTCGCGGGCACGCCCGGAGCCAACGGATACTCGAAACTGTCCCCGCTTTCGAGGATGCGCTGGCCTGCTCGGCTCGTGATGAACGCGACGAACGCCTGTGCCGCAGCGGCGTGCTTCGAGGATTTGAGGACCGCTGCGCCCGACACGGTCAGCAGGTAACCGGGATCGCGCGGCGTGAACGTCGCGACCTTGGCATCGCCGACACCGCCGGCCTGCGTCGCCTGCAGACGGTAGAAGTAGTAGTGGTTGATGAGCGCGAACGCGATCGTTCCGCGCGCCACGTCACTCGTGAGCGTCTCGTTGTCGGGCACTCCGGCACCCTTGGACCCGGCGTTGGCCTTGATGCCGTCGAGCCACCGCAGCGCCGCAGCTCGACCCTTCGCCTTGGCGACCGATTGCACGATCGGCCAGAAATCCGTTTCCGACGGGGCGAGCTCGAACTTCCCCTTGTAGCGAGGTTCGGCCATGTCGAGCACGGACTTCGGCAACTGGGATACCGAGATCTTCTCAGGGTTGTAGACGAGCATGCTCACCCGGCTCGACACGCCGACCCATGCCCCGGTCGGCGAGCTGTCGTGTACAGGAACCTGCGCGAGCGTCGTGGTATCGACCTTGGCGAGCAGGCCACGGGCAGCGAGTCGTTCCAGCCAGTTCGAGTTCTCGGTGTAGACGACATCGGCGGGCGAGCGGCTGCCTTCCTGCTCGATCTGGCCCGTCAGGACGTCCTCACCGTTGCTGTCGACCTTCACCTTCACGCCGGTCTTCTTGGTGAAGGCCGCGACGAGCGACGCCGTCGTCTGCTCGTGTTGCGCGTTGTACAGGACGATCGTCTGACCCGCCAACGTGGATCCACCGGCCCCTCGGGAGGTCGTCGACGCCTTCGATCCACACGCGGTCACCGAGACCACGGTCGCGACCATCAACACGAACATGCCGAGTCGGGACCCCGCCACCGGGCGACTCCGCCGAGTCTTGTGATCGGTCGACGATTGCGATTCCGTCATCGGATTCCTTTCGGATCGGGACACCCTCATGATGACTCCAGGCTATCTGAATACGATATGGAAGGCCATCCTTACAACGATCACCGACCCGGCGCAAACCCGCACCCGGAGGTCGGCTCGCGTCGGCTCGGTCAACCCGGTGCGCCACTCGGCCGGCAACCCCGGCCGGTCGGCGTCGCACCGGCCACATCGAGCGGGTACACTCCGTGGCAACTCGACCGTTGGACGATCTACCGAAGGGGCGGTATCCGATGACCACGAGATCAAGGACACTTGCAGTCGCGGCGGTCGCCGCCTCGGCCACATTGTTCTCGGCGTGCGGCGTGAAGACCGTCGGCGTCTCGGGACGCGCCGCGCCCGACGGGACCGACGTCACGACGACGGTGTCACCCGAGACGACGACCGCATCGTCGAAACCGTCCACGACCGAAGGTTCGTCGACGACGGCTCCCGACACGAGCGAACCGACGAACGCACCCACCACGACGGCCGCGCCCACCGGACGCAGCGACGCAGCGTTCTGCGCGGCCGCGGGCGACTTCCTGGACGCCGGTCTGAACGGGGCACTCGGCATGGGCGCGTCGCGTCCCGACCGCGACCAGGCCATGTCACAGTTCAAGCAGACCTTCGGTTCGATGAACCAGGTGCTCGACAAGATGGACCAGACGGCACCGCCTCCCATCGAAGCCGACATGCACACCTTGGCCACCGCGATGAACTCCGCCGACCAGTCACTCCAGTCGGCCCAGTCCCCCCACGACCTGTTCGGGTCGATGCGCGGATCGAACATGTCCGGTGTCGGCGCGGCCGCGCAGAACGTGATGCAGTACGCGGCGCAGCACTGTGGATTCTCGCTCACCGGACACGCCACGAATTGATCGGTCGAGGCGACGTGCCGGGATGCGGAACGCGCATCCCGGTTCTCGTGCGGATCCCGGTGATCACGTGATCGGTCGACCCCACGTGCGCCAAAGGCCGACGCGCGGCACCACGAGGGCCGCACGGTCGATCACCGCGATCGTGATGCTCACCGTGTTCTCGGCGTGTGCGTCCAATGCCAAGCCGGTGGCCCATACGGTGCCCGACCCGGTTGCCTACTGGAATCGCGCACGTCTGTTGCGAGCGACACCCTTCGGGGAAAAGCACGCTGCACAGCACCCCGGAACATCCCCGGCGGTCACCCATGCCGGCGGGGCTGCCGCTTCGTTACGTGTCGGCGCGCTGTTCAACCACGATGTGACCGGTGACCACTTCTGCACCGCGAGCGTCGTCGACAGCCCCGGCGACAACTTGCTGATCACCGCAGCCCACTGCATCGACCCCGGGAACGGCCCGGACGGCTTCGACCACGACATCGTGTTCATCCCCGGGTATCGGGACGGTGAATCACCGTTCGGGGTCTGGACACCGAAGAAGCTCATCGTCGCGCCCCAGTGGACCGAATCCCAGGACCCGAACTTCGACGTCGGTTTCATCGTGCTGGCACCCCATCGCGGCAAGAACATCGAACAGATCCTCGGCGCGAATCGTCTCGCCAACACCCCCAAAGGACCGGTGGACGTCCATGTCACCGGCTACCCCGCGAGCAGTGAGGAGCCGGTGACCTGTGTGAACGTGGCGTCGGAATTCTCTGCGACACAGTCACGCTTCGAGTGCGGTGGCTTCTTCGACGGGACGAGCGGCGGCCCGTGGGTCACCCACTTCGATCGGGCGACCCACTCCGGCGACATCGTCGGCGTCATCGGCGGATACGAACAGGGAGGCGACACCGACGATGTCTCCTACAGCGTCCGGTTCGGCGAATCGGTCGCCGCGCTGTACTCACAAGCGGTCTCGGCCGAACGGTCGAGCAGCTCGACGACCACGACCACAACCACAACTACGACCACGACCCAGCAGCGGCCGTCATCGCAGTAGACGCTCAGCCGATGTGGTCGCGGAGGATGCGCTCGACGGTGTCGGGATCGTCCGGGGTGATCGACGGGATGAACCGTTTCCCGACGTCGATCAGCAGCGCGACCTCCTTGCGCATGCGGCCCGCGTCGAGGTTCCACCAGTGCACGAGATCGCCCGATCCCCAGATCCTTCCGCGCCCACCCGCCTCGGACAGCGGCAGCCGCGTCAACTGATGGATGTCGGCGTAACGAATCCGCTTGGCGCCTCCCCAGAGCGAGTAACGGCGGATC
>JAFDWI010000030.1 GCA_018268545.1 Actinomycetota bacterium | reverse complement strand
GAGCCAGGCATGATCGGCCATCGCGTCGAGGGCGGCAGCATCGATCACGCCCCGGGTCTCCGGCGTCATCGCCAGCGCGAGCACGACCGCGTCGGCGCCGGACAGTACCTCGTGCAGTCGGTCGAGTCCCACCGTGGCGGCTGCCCCGTCGACGGGTTGATCGACGCTGCGGCGCACGACGGTCGTGGTCACGTCGAAGCCGCCGAGCAATCGGAGCAGGGACGCGGTGATGCCACCGCCACCCAGGATCGTGACGTTCGCGCCGAGCAGGTTGTGCCCGAGTTCGTTCGCGTCAGCCTTCTGCCAGGTGTTGCGGCGCGCATAGGTGCCCACCCCGCGCATGCCCGCGAGCAACAGGGAAAGTGCGAGCTCGGCGACCGGGTCTGCGTACACACCTTTGCCGCACGTCCAGGTCCGGCCGTCGTCCATCAGGTGGGTGAAGGTCTCGATCCCGGCGAAGGGAAGTTGCACCCAGGTGATGTTCGGGCATGTCGCGAGGAGTTGCTCCAGACGTTCGGGATGTTTCGGAATCGCCCAGACCAGGCCCGTCGCGACGTCGGGATCGACGACGGTTCCGCCGCCGGCACGCACGGCGTCGGCGAGCCAGGTGTTGCGTGCCGGTTCGGGCGCGATCGCGATGGCGGCGCGGTTCATCGGTCGCGGCCGGTGAGGATCGGCGTGGAGTGATCCCAGTCGGCCAGCAGCGCGCGGATCGCGGTGATGAGCAGCAGCGGCTGGTCGAGCATGGCGTGGTGGCCCGCTTCGGGGATGTTCACGACCGGGGTGACGCGCCCCATCCGGTCGTACATGAACTGGCTGATCGCTTCGGTGAGCAGGCCGTTCTCGAACGCGAGCAGGGCGAGCCGGCAGTGGATGTCGCCCAGGTAGGGCAGCGCGATCCCGCGCGGGTCGCCTTCGAAAGCCGAGAAGAGGTTCGGGTCGAACTTCCATCGCCAGCCACCGTCGGTTTCACACAGCGAATGGCGAGCCACGTGGTCGACGACGTAGTCGAGATAATGGTCCTGGGCGGGGACGGTGCGGAAGTGGGGGAGTGCCGCTTCGAGGCTCGGGTACACCTTGGCCTGGCGGAACACGCCGAGGCGGGCCGAGGCGACCTCGGGGTCGGGTTCGGTGACCGGAGAGTCCCCGACGATCGCGCCGGCGAGGCGACCTTCGCCTGCGACCGCTGCGGTCACGATCGCGACCATGCCGCCCATCGAATGACCGATCACGACCGGCGGACCCGCAAAGTCCGATGCATCCGCGACGGCCATGACCTCGCGCGTCCATTGCTCGACCGAGTAGCTCGCACGATGGTCCGAATCGCCGTGACCCGTCAGATCGAGCGCCGCGATGCGATGGTCCTGCGCGAACATGGCCGCGATGTGGGTCCACCAGTAGCTGTGGGCACCACCGCCGTGGACGAACACGAGGCCGGGCTTGCCGGCGTCGCCCCAGGTCCGGTACGCGACCGTCGCGCCTTCGACGGTGATGGTGTGCGATTCGGCCGGCACGCCGAGCGCGGCCGTGAACCAACCTGGAGCGCTCGAGGGGGTTGGCGTCCAGGGGTGCGTCGAGTCGTATCCGGCGAGCGAATCGCCGACATGGGGACGGTCGGCCATAGCCGCAAACCTAGTGGCTTCCCATCCATGCAGCCCCTTGTCGGGGCTCGACGCTCTGCTCGCGAGGGACCTCCGGTCCGGCGCCTGAGCGTTGGTCTCAGGTAGCACAAGCAGTGCTACGTTTTCCGTCATGGAACGGATCGGGGTCCGGGAACTTCGCCAGCATGCATCGCGGTACCTTGCGATTGTTCAGGGCGGCCGAAGCGTTGCCGTCACGTCGCGTGGCGTGCTGGTTGCCACGATCCAACCGCCTGGGCCGGCGCAATCCGAGCGCGACCGCCTCGTGGCCGAAGGGCTTCTTGTGCCGGCGTCGCAACCGACCGGCCGCCTCCGGTCACCTCAGCCGGTTCCGTCGAGGCCAGGCGATGCCACGAATGCGCAACTGCTCGTCGACGAGCGCGAAGACCGCGTGTGATCTATCTCGATTCGTCGGCGATCATGAAGGCCGTTCGTGAAGAGCCGGAGACTGCGACGATGGCACAATGGCTCGGCGAACGCCCGAACGAGGCAATCGTCACGAGCGAGTTGGGGCGTATCGAGGTCCTTCGAGCGGCTCGGCGTGCAGGCCGGGACGCACTGGCCGAAGCGCACGTGGTGATCGGTGATGTCGACCTCGTCCCGATGGGGGACGTGGTGCAGAACCTTGCGTGCGAAATCGGTGAGGCCACGCTTCGGACGCTCGACGCGATCCATCTCGCCTCAGCCGTGCTGCTTCGGAGCGCACTTACCGCGTTCATCTCCTATGACCGACGCCTCCTCGATGGCGCCGCGGAGTTGGGGCTTCCGGTCTTTGCACCAGGGCACGCGTCCGGGGCTTGAGCCTCGATCGAGAACGGCCGGGTGCAGGTCGGCGTCGACCGGGTCCATGGTGCCGTCCCGGGCACGCAACGTATCGGGAGGGGTGACCGGTAGCCTTGCCCGCCATGGTCGCGTCCGAGGTGTTCGCGCTGCCCGGCGTCGCCGTGGACCCGCAACGCCTCGGCGAGGTCTGCGGCGTGCACCCTACGACGGCATGTCGCCTCGGACTCGAATGGACCGACAATGCGTTCCTCGCGCATGCGGCTCAGCACGTGATCGCCCCCGCACTCCGCATCGTCGTCATCTGGATGATCGCGGTAATCGTCAACCGCGTCGTCCGCCGTCTGATCCGTCGGGTCGGACGCCACCTGGAGGGTGCCGCCGAATCGGACCGGTTCGCCCGGTTCAAGGCCAAAGCACCGAGTGTCCTGGTCGAGACGGGAAGCGTCTCGATTCGTGCGGCAGCGCGAGCAAAGACCACGACGGCGGTTCTTCGCAGCGTCTCATCGGTCGTCGTGTACTCGATCGCCGCGATCTACTCGCTGAGCGTGATCGGCATTCGTCTGGGTCCTCTCGCCGCGGGAGCCGGGATCATCGGGGTCGCGCTCGGCTTCGGTGCGCAGACCATGGTCAAGGACTTTCTCGCCGGCATGTTCATGCTCACCGAAGACCAGTTCGGCGTCGGTGACGTGATCGACGTCTCCGGCAGCGTGGACGGATCGGTCGGCGTGCGCGGAACGGTCGAAGCCGTGACGTTGCGCATCACCAGCGTGCGCGACGTGAACGGGACGATCTGGCACATCCCCAACGGCGACATCCGACGCGTCGGCAACATGTCGCAAGGCTGGGCGCGGTCGTTGCTCGACGTGGTCGTACCCTTCGGGACCGATCTGGACCGGGCCGAGGCGATCATCGCCGAGGTCGCCCAGCGGGTCACCACTGCGCCGGAATACCGCTCCGAAGTGCTGGCGCCGCCGGAGATCCGTGGCGTCGAGGCCATGGACCCGACTTCGGTGACGATCCGAGTGGTCGTCAAGACCCGTCCCGGCGAGCAGTGGCCGATCACCCGGGCGCTCCGTGCCGGGTTGCACGACGCGTTCGTCGAAGCGGGGATCAAACCTCCCTCAACCCGTCACGAGATCATGGTGCGTCCGGTGCCCGAGTCGGATCCGCCCTCGGCCGGGTGAAACCCTCGATGATCGCTTTCGCCGCGCACGAAAAGAGGTGCCAGGGTTGATCGACGCCGTCCGGACCGGTCGGGCGTGACAGGTCGGTGGGCACGAGCTCGGGTGTCGTCGCCATCCGGATCGCGAACCCCTGGACCAGGGCGCTGAGGCTGATGGCCAGCAGGTGCGCGTCGAACGGCGGGACCCAGTCGAGTCCGTAGGCCTCGTTCGCGGTCCGGTACAGGGCGGCGAACTCGTCGAGTGATCGCGTTTCGTAATCGTGGAGCTGGGCGGCCAGCTCGTCGTCGTGCGACGCGGCAAGTCCCACGGCGAGGTTGACGATGTTGAGGATCCCGGTGTTGACTTCGAAGTCCCGGACCGTCGCGGTTCTGAGCACCTCGTCGAACTCGGGGAGGTCCGCACCGGCGCGGGCGAACGCGTCGGCCAGGTCTGCCGGTGTTGCGTGGTCGCCGAGACGGGAGGCGAGCAGGGTTCGGATCAGGTCTCGCCGGTAGGCCTCTTGGTTCGGCCAGATGTTGTAGGCGCTTCCCGCGCTCTCGAGGCCGGCACGCCGACACACGTCGACCAGGTCCACGCGACCGATCGTGACCTCGAAGCCGCTCGCGACGAGCATGTCCACACCGGCGTCGAGGATCGCGTCCCGCGTTTCATCCAGGCTGCGGCGTCGGCGTCGCGGGCGACGGGGGCTGGCACCGGGGACAGCCGGTGCCGGGGCTGCTGCCCTTGTCGCCGCCCCTGTTGCCGGCGCCGTCGCGGGATCGATCGGGTCGGTCGCCTCGTCGGGTTCAAGCGCTGCTGCCGCCGCGGCGATCGCATGTGGTGGCATCGGTTGGCGACCGGGGCGCAGGAACGCGTGGGTGACGGTGGCGATGCACGCACCGAACAGCGTCCACGGAACAACCTGCGTGTCGGGTCCCACCGGCTCTATCAGGGTGATGTCGGCGATCTCCGGCATCGTTCGGGTTCGGATCGTGAAACCTTCCGCGAGCGCGGAGAAGGTGGTCGCGAGCATCTGCGCGTCGAACGGCGGAACGAACTCGAGCCCGTACGCGCGGGCGACCAGGTCGAAAAGCTGCGCGTTCGCGGTGATCTGGTCGAGGTCGAGGGTGTGGATCCGCTCGGCGAGATCCGGGTCAGGACGCGACGCGATGAACAACGTCGTGTAGACCGAGTAGCCGGGCCCGCCGCCTGCGAGCGGCTCGGGATCGGTGGTGAACAACCGGATCAGCTCGTCGAGCGGAGGGAGGATGTCGGCCCGGGTCATCGTGGCGACGAGATCCGGGTCGAGGCGGGTCGCGGCGGTCATATCGACGAGCCGGCCGAGCAGGTCGGAACGGAACGCCTCCTGGTTCGGCCAGATCTTGTAGGCGCTCCCGGTGGTCGACAGGCCCGCTTCGCGGCACGCGTCGATCATGCTCACCGTGGCGAGCGTGACCGTGATCCCGTGTTCGACGAGCATCGCTGCGCCGGTCTCGAGCAACAGGTTGCGCGTCTCGTCGGTGTTGCGCCGCTTCGCCATGGTCCTCCGCGATCGATGATCGGCCTCCACAGTACGTGGGTCACGCACGTCACACGGGACCCGAGCGGATACTGTGGGGTGCGGTTCGACGGCCGGTCGAGGTGGCCCGTTACGGCTTCGGTCGGGTCCAGGCGTCGAAGATCGCTTTGAACCCGATCGCGAGCGGCGTCCAGGGTTGGAGTGTGCCGTCGGGACCAGATGGCAGGTCGACGTGGTCGGGAACGAGGTCCGGCGTCGCTCGACGCCGGAGAATCATGCCTTCGGCGATTGCCGACAGCGCAACGGCGAACGCCTCGATGTCGAACGGCGGAACAAACTCGAGGTCGAACTGTTCCATGAGTCCGGTGATGAACGCGCACAACACCCCGAACCATTCGGCTTCGGGTTGCACGGTGTCGGCCGACAACTCCGGATCCGTGCGCCGAGCGAGCCACAGCACGAGGTACGTGGGATACCCGCCCTCGAGAGCCGCGAGCGTGGCCACACCTGCGATGCGGATCATCTCGGCGAGCGTGAGCTCGTCGGGAGCATGCGCGGCAAGCATTTCGGCAACCGATCCGAGCGCGTCGTCGCCGGGCGATGATCGGGATATGAGGTGATGCAACAGGTCGTCGTGGAACGCGGCCTGGTTCGGCCAGATCTTGTAGGCGCTTCCCGCGGTTTTGAATCCCGCTTCGCGGCAGACATCGATCATGGTGATGCGATCGAGTGTGATCCGCGGGCCGTGTTCGTCGAGCATGGCGGCCCCGGTGACGAGCAGGACGTCGCGTGTTTCATCCAGCGACCGACGCTTCGTCATGCCGGTGTCTCGGTGATCGGGCGAGTGAACGCGTCGACGAGTGCCCGGAGCGTGCAGCTGAGGAGGGTCCACGTGCGCGGATTGCCGTCATCGTCGTCGATCGTCAACTCGCGCTGGGCAACGGCTGGGTGCACGGCGCGATGGATGTCGAAGCCTTCGACTGCTGCATTCGCCACGATCGCGAACAGCAGCGGTGTGAGCGGGGGAATAAATTCCAGCCCGTAACCGACGGTCGCGGCTGCATACAGCTCGGTGAACCAGTTGAGGCTGACGCTGTCGCCGGTTTCGAGACTCGTTGCGAGGTCGTCGTCGTGCAGTGCTGCGAGCCACAGCGCGACGTACGCGGCAAAATTCGCCGACTCGGTGGCGCGTTCTTCCGGGGTCCGGTCATCGAAGGAACGGATCAGCGCATCGAGCGTCGGCGCGGTTGTGGGCTCGAAGTCGACCATGTCGGCGAAGAAGTCTTCCGAACCGATGTTGAAGGAGCGGTCGAGAAAATGACGCAGCAGGTCTCGCCGATAGGCGTCCTGGTCGGGCCAGATCTTGTAGGCGCTGCCCGCGCTGGCCATGCCGGCGCGGGTCGACACCTCGGTGAGATCGAGCTTGCCGATGGTCACGTCGGTGCCCGATCCGACGAGCATGTCCACGCCCGTGTCGAGCAGCAGCGTCCGGGTTTCCTCGAGATTCCGACGGCTCATCGGCTGTTCAATCCTCGATGTACAGGTCTACGTCGATCCGAGGGGGCTCACGATCGACGCGTTCGTCGAAGGAGATCCCGTCGGCGACACCGGCTTCCATCACGTCGCCGCGCACGACGTCGAGTGCAGCGTAGCGTTCGTCGGTGTCGACGACCGCCACATTCACCACGCGGGTCTTCATCGACACCTTCGCATCCGATTTCGCACGGCGGATCGCACCGAGCACATCGGCGGCCACCACGAGCACGTCGTCGTTGTCTGCGGTCGGCCAGTCGCCATCGGCGCCGTTCGGCCAGGTGCTGGTGTGGACCGAGCCGTGGCGCCACCACGACCAGACCTCCTCGGTCACGAAGGGAAGGAAGGGTGCGAACAGACGCAGGACCGCGTCCAGTGCGATCGCGAGCGTGGCACGGGCCGACGCGGTCGCCGCCTCGTTGTCACCGGAGCCGTACGCGCGCCCCTTGACCAACTCGAGGTAGTCGTCGCAGAAACCCCAGAAGAACGTCTCGGTGACCTCGAGTGCGCGCGCGTAGTCGAACGCTTCGAACGCGGTGGTCGCCGCGTCGACGACAGCGGCGAGGCGACACAGCAGCGCCCGGTCGACGGGCGCGGTCACGTGGCGCGGGTCGAGGTCGGTCGCACCCGAGTTGAGGGCGAATCGTGACGCGTTCAGGATCTTGATCGCGAGGCGACGCCCGATCTTGAACTGGCCCTCGTCGAAAGCCGTGTCGGTGCCGGGGCGTGCCGACGTCGACCAGTAGCGGACCGCATCGGTCCCGTAGGTCTCCAACAAGGCGATCGGGGTGACCACGTTGCCTTTGGACTTCGACATCTTCTTACGGTCGGGGTCGAGGATCCAACCGTTGATCGTCGCCCGCTTCCAGGGCAGCGCGTCGTGTTCGAAGTGGGCGCGCACCACGGTGTCGAACAGCCAGGTGCGGATGATCTCCGGGCCTTGCGGACGCAGGTCCATCGGGAAGGTGCGTGCGAACAGGTCATCGTCGCGGCCCCAGCCACACGCGATCTGTGGGGTGAGCGACGACGTCGCCCAGGTGTCCAGCACGTCGGCTTCGCCGACGAAGCCACCGGGCCGCCCCCGCTGGGCCTCTTCGAAACCGGGTGGGCAGTCGCTCGACGGGTCCACGGGGAGCGACGCCTCGTCGGGCACGTAGACCGTGTCGTAGTCGATCTCGCCGTCGTCGCCAACCGCGTACCAGACCGGGATCGGCACGCCGAAGAAGCGTTGGCGGCTCACCAACCAGTCGCCGTTGAGCCCGTCGACCCAATGGGCGTACCGGTGCCGCATGTGATCGGGCACCCAGGCCAGTTCGGTGCCGCGCTCGGCGAACCTCCTCCGAAGCTCGGGATCGCGGCCACCGTTGCGGAAATACCACTGGCGGCTCGTGACGATCTCGAGCGGCTTGTCGCCCTTTTCGAAGAATTTCACCGGGTGGGTGAGCGGTTTCGGGTCGCCGATCAGTTCGGCCGAGTTCCGGAGCAACTCGACGATCTGCTCTTTGGCGCCGAAGACCGTCTTGCCCGCGAGTGACTCGTAGGCGGCCGTTGCGTTGGGGCCCGCGGCGATGATCCAGTCGGGTGTCTCGGTGCGGATACGACCGTTGCGACCGATGATCGCTCGCGTCGGCAACTCCAGCTCACGCCACCAGGTCACGTCCGTGGTGTCACCGAAAGTACAGATCATCGCGATGCCCGAGCCCTTGTCCTTCTCGGCGAGCGGGTGGGCGAGCACCGGCACGCGCACGCCGAACACCGGCGTGGCCACCTCGGTGCCGAACAGCGGGGCGTAACGATCGTCATCGGGGTGAGCGACGAGCGCCACACAGGCGGCAAGGAGTTCGGGTCGGGTGGTTTCGATGAACACGTCGTCGCCCGTGGGCGCGCCGGTGGCGTCGATCCGGTGGAACGCAAGCCGGTGGTAGGCGCCCGGCTGTTCCCGGTCTTCCAGCTCGGCCTGGGCGACCGCCGTGGAGAAGGTGACGTCCCACAGGGTCGGCGCGTCGGCCTGGTAGGCCTCGCCCCGGGCGAAGTTGTGCAGGAACGCGCGCTGCGAGGCAGCGCGGGCGTCGTCGGAGATCGTCTGGTACAGGTGTGACCAGTCGACGCTCAGCCCGATGCGCCGCCAGGTCGCCTCGAACACGGCTTCATCCGCGGTGATCAGTTCGATGCACAACTCGACGAAGTTCCGCCGTGAGCAACCCGCCGTGCGCTTGACCTTCTTTCCGTCCGCGTCGAGCCCTTCACGTCCCGGCGCCGTGAAAGCGGGGTCGTAGGGGAGTGTCGGGTCGCAGTGCACGCCGAAGTAGTTCTGGGCGCGGCGTTCGGTCGGCAGCCCGTTGTCGTCCCAGCCCATCGGGTAGAACACCGCCTTGCCGGCCATGCGCTGATAGCGGGCGATCGCATCGGTCTGGACGTAGCCGAACACCGAACCCATGTGCAGGTTGCCCGACACCGTGGGCGGTGGTGTGTCGATGCTGAACACCTCGCCGCGTGGCACCGTCCGGTCGAACGCGTAGGTGCCCTGTGCGCTCCAGGCTCGATCCCATTTGTCTTCCAACCCGTCCAATGACGGCTTGTCGGGCACCTGGGGGTGGTCGGTCGCGTTCGCGGTCATGATCATCCCAGGGTACCGGTGCGTCGTGTGTCACCCCGAACCGCCCCCGCCCCCGCCCCCGCTCCCGCTCCCGCCCCCGCCCCCGCCCCCGCCCCACCGCTTCTCGAATGTCGGGGCGTCAAGTGCGCTATGCGCACTTGAGCGCGCTGCATTGCGCAAGCACTTCGCTTCCCCGAGCGCGCTTACTGAATGCAGCGCGCTGAAGTGCACGATACGCACCTTGCGCCCCGACATTCGAGCTTTTCGGGGTGGGGATTTGACGTGAACGTGAACTTCGCGAAAAGCTTCCGTTGACGTAATGATCTAGAGGATCCAGCCCGTCGAGACCGTCGAAGTTGGGTGATTGTCCCTGGATCGATCGAGCAGGAACAGGAGCCGCATGAGTACCACCGTTGCACCCGACAACCCGGGTGGAGCCCTCGAGACCCAGGACCGTTACAAGTGGACGGTCCTCTCCAACACCACCTTGGGCATCTTCATGTCGTCGTTGGACGCGTCGATCGTGCTCATCTCGATGCCGGCGATCTTCCGGGGGATCGGGCTCGATCCGCTGCAACCCTCGAACGTCGTCTACCTGCTGTGGATGCTGATGGGCTACATGGTGGTCACCGCAGCCCTGGTCGTGACCTTGGGGCGCCTCGGTGACATCTTCGGGCGCGTCAAGATGTACAACGCGGGCTTCCTCGTGTTCTCGCTCGCCTCGCTGGCACTCTCGCTGTGCCCGTGGACCGGATCGCACGGAGCGATGTGGCTGATCGCCTGGCGGGTCGTCCAGGGCACCGGTGGAGCGCTCATCATGGCGAACTCGACCGCGATCCTCACCGACGCGTTCCCCGTCAAGGAACGTGGGATGGCCATGGGGATCAACATGGTCGCCGCGATCGCCGGGTCGTTCATCGGTCTCATCGCCGGTGGGTTCCTCGCCGACATCCACTGGCGCGCGGTGTTCTGGATCAACGTGCCGATCGGCCTGTTCGGCACCGCATGGGCCTACTGGAAGCTCCGCGAGGTCGGCACGACCACCGACGCGAAGATCGACTGGTGGGGGAACCTCACGTTCGCCGTCGGACTGGTCATGGTCCTCATCGGGATCACCTACGGCCTCATGCCCCACGGGCACTCGAACATGGGATGGACCGGCCCGTGGGTGCTGTTCGAGCTGATCGGCGGCATCGCGATCCTGTTGCTGTTCGTGTGGATCGAAACCCGGGTGGACGACCCGATGTTCCATGTCGACCTGTTCAAGATCCGGGCGTTCAGCTTCGGCAACCTGTCGGGGCTGTTGTCTTCGATCGGACGGGGTGGGCTGCAGTTCATGTTGATCATCTGGCTCCAGGGCATCTGGTTGCCGCTGCACGGCTACAGCTTCGAACGCACCCCGTTGTGGGCCGGCATCTACATGCTTCCCCTCACCCTCGGATTCCTGCTGGCGGGCCCGACCGCCGGTTGGCTGTCGGACCGCTATGGCGCCCGGCCCTTCGCGACCGGCGGGATGATCGGAGCGACGATCTCGTTCATCCTGTTGATGTTCCTTCCCGCGGACTTCTCGTTCCCGATCTTCGCTTCGCTCCTGTTGCTGAACGGTTTGTCGATGGGCGTGTTCGCGGCGCCGAACACCACGGGGATCATGAACGCGGTGCCACCCGCGAAGCGAGGAGCGGCGAACGGCATGCGCATGACGTTCTTCAACGCGGGGATGCTGTTGTCGATCGGGCTGTTCTTCTCGCTGATGGTCGCCGGGCTGTCGTCGTCGCTGCCGTCGACCATGTCCAGTGGCCTCAGGGCGCAGGGCGTGCCGGTCCAGGTCGCCGACGGCGTCGCCCACGAACCGCCGGTCGCGGATCTGTTCGCGGCGTTCCTCGGCTACAACCCGATGAAGGGGATCCTCTCCAAGATCGCCCCGGACGGGCGGCCGCTCGCTGCGGATGAGGTGAAGACGACCGACGAGGTGACGTGCCCACCGGGCGATGTATCGTTGTTGTGCTCGTTGCCCGAGGCCAACCGGAACGCGTTGATCGGCAAGACGTTCTTCCCGAACCTGATCTCCAAACCCTTCAAGGACGGGCTGTTCATCGCGTTCTCCGCTGCGGCGCTCATGTGCCTGATCGCGGCGGCCGCATCGTGGCTGCGCGGGGGCTACTACGTCAACCCGGAGGAGGCCGCGGACATGAAGTCGGAGAGCGCTGATCTCGCAGGCGCTGTGGCGTCCGGTGGTGTCGTCGACGCGGCGCCGGGGTCTGGCGAGATCGAGGTGACCGTCGGTGGCGGAGGCCGATCGCGATGAACGACGAGGCACCCCACCGGATCGGCGAGGTCGCCCGCAAGCTCGGGGTGTCGACGCGCACGCTCCGCTACTACCAGGAACTCGGCCTGATGAATCCGGCCGGTGTCTCCCAAGGTGGGAACCGGCGTTACTCGGACGCCGACGTCACCAGGGCCGAGCGGATCCTCGAACTCCGGAACGTGATGGGTTTCGACCTCGAGCGAATCGGGGAGATCCTCGCGGCCGAGGACCGTCTCGCCGACATGCGGGCCGAGGCGAAGCGCGGTGTGACACGGGCGCGGCGTCGTGAGATCCTCGCCGAGGCGATCGAGATCGACAACGGGCTGCGCCGGCAGGTCGCCGACAAGATCGCGGTGCTCGCCGGTTTCGACCGCGACCTCCAGGCCCACCTCGAGCGGCTGCGGGGCATCGCGGCCGAGATGGGCGAGCCCGAGCTGGACGGGACGACGGCGGCCGCCGAGGCGTGACCGTTCGTGCCCGGCCGGTCGATGACGGCGCCAGGCTGATCAGAACGTTCCGGTTGCCGCCTGCAGGCCCAGGCTGAGTACCGCCAGGCAAGCCCACAGGATCGCGCCCAACAGGATCGGTCGGAACCCGGCGGTTCGGATGTCGCGGAACTTGGTCGACAGCCCGATCGCGGCGAGCGCCGCGGTGATCATCCAGGTGGCGAGCGTGGCGAGGGGATGCTGCCACGCGTGGGGGATCACGCCGAGCGAGTTGATCCCGACCGCGGCGAGAAACCCGAGGATGAACATCGGGAAGATGCGCCGAAGCGGAACCCGCCGCCGAGCGTCGTCGACGTCGGCGGCGGTCATGTCGACGCGGGATCGGCGGTTCCACCACCATGCGAGCACGATGCAGATCGGGATGATCGCGAGGGTTCGCGTGAGCTTGACGACCACGGCGAACGCGAGCGCGGCTT
>JAFDWI010000309.1 GCA_018268545.1 Actinomycetota bacterium | reverse complement strand
GCGACCCACCTGATCCGGGTCGAGCCCGCCGGGACGTCCCGGGAGACCCCCATCGGCGACGCTGATGCGACCTCCTTCCGCCGCGACGAACCGACCGATCCGACGGAGCCGACCGAACCGACCGGCACGATCACCCTCACGGACGTCGACGACCGCGATGACTGGAAGGCGACGGTCTCCACGGCGACCGAGGCGATCCGGGCAGGCCGCGCCGAAAAGGTCGTGCTGGCACGCGAAGTCGCGGCCCGAGCAACCGCGCCGTTCTCACCCGGTCGCCTCGCGCGTCGCCTCGCCGACCGGTTCGCAGGGTGCTACGTGTTCAGCGTCGACGGTCTCGTCGGTGCGAGCCCCGAGCTCCTCGTCGAACGTGACGGTGACATGGTCCGTTCCCAACCGATGGCGGGCACGACGCGGCGGTCCGACGACCCCGAGGTCGACACGCGCCTGAAAGCCGAGCTGTTCGCGTCACCGACGTACCGGCACGAGCATCGCCTCACCATCGACATGGTGCACGACACCCTGCTCGAGTTCACGAGCTGGCTCGACTTCGAGCCGGAACCGTCGATGGTGTCGCTCGCGAATGTCACCCACCTCGCGAGCCGGGTCGAGGGGCGGCTGTCGACGCCGGCGGCGTCGGTGCTCACGCTCCAAGATGCGCTGCACCCCACGCCTGCGGTGTCGGGTCGACCCCGTTCCGCCGCGGCCGAGCTGATCGCCGAACTCGAGGAGCGGGACCGGGGCCGCTACGCGGGAACCGTCGGGTGGGCCGACGGTGCCGGCAACGGGCGCTGGGCGGTGACGATCCGCTGCGCACAGATCGACCCCGACGACCCGACGCGGGCACGGATCCATGCAGGATGCGGGATCGTCGCGGACTCGGACCCCGAACGCGAACTCGCCGAGTCCGACGCGAAACTGCAGGCGATGTTGTCGGTGTTGGAAGACTGACCCGATGTCCGCAGGCCTTTCGTTCTGTCGCACCTTGGTCGACGAGTGGCGGCGTGCCGGGGTGACCGACGCGGTCATCTCCCCCGGTTCACGCTCCACCCCGCTCGCCGTCGCGCTCGCCGAGGCACTGACGACCCACGTGATCCTCGACGAGCGGTGCGCATCGTTCACCGCACTCGGGGCTGCCCTTGCGTCGGGACGGCCCACCGTTCTGGCCTGCACGAGCGGCACTGCGCCGATGCACCTGCACGCCGCCGTCGTCGAAGCCGACCAGGCAGGTGTACCGCTGATCGTGTGCACCGCGGACCGGCCTGCCGAACTCATCGGGGTCGGTGCCCCCCAGACGAGCGACCAGACCCACGTCTACGGACGTGCGGTGCGCTGGTTCGCCGAGCCGGGGCCGCCCGACGTCGCGATGTCGGCAACGTGGCGATCCCTGGCGTCGCGGGCATTCTGCGAGGCGACCGGACCACGACCGGGACCGGTGCATTTGAACCTGGCGTTTCGCGAACCCTTTCTCGACGGTCCGACCCCCGAGCCGCCACCCGGCCGGAGCGATGGCGCCCCCTGGCACCGCGCCGGGGATGAGCGCTCGCCGCGTCCGGCGCCGACCGACCTCGCCGAGGCTTGCGCCGCGTCGACCCGGCCGCTGGTGATCTCCGGCCACGACGCTCCGGCCGGTCTGACCCTCGACGCGGTTCCCGTGCTGAGCGACCACCGCGGTGCCGTTGTGGGGACCGTCGCCCACTGGGACCTGCTCGTCCGGTCACCGACGTTTCGTGACGACCATCGTCCCGACCTCATCGTCTCGACCGGCATGCCACCCGCGTCCAAGGCTCTGGCGACGTGGCTCGCCTCACTGGATGTGCCCCGGGTCGTCCTCGCTCCCGGTGTTCGTTGGATCGACCCGGCGCACCGTGCGACCTGGATGCTCCGCACCCCGACCGTGTTGTCGCTGCGCGGTGAGCCCGGTTGGGCGGAGGGTTGGCGGGCCGCGGGTGACACCGCTGGCGCCGTCGTCGACGACCACCTCGCCGCATCCGGGACGCTCACCGAACCCGGGGTCGCCCGGCTCGTGTTGACAACCCGGGCGAGTGGGTCGACCGTCGTCGTGTCGTCGTCGATGCCGATCCGCGACCTGGAGACCTTCGGCGCACCGCGTCCCGATGTCCGGGTCCTCGCGAACCGCGGGGTGAACGGGATCGACGGCGTCGTGTCGACCGCGCTCGGCGTCGCGCTCACGGGGGCACCGACCACGCTGGTGATCGGTGACCTGGCTCTGTTGCACGACCAGGGTTCCTTGACCGGCCTCGCCGAGCGGGGTGTCGACCTCACGATCGTCGTCGTCGACAATCGCGGCGGCGGGATCTTCTCGTTCCTGCCCCAACGTGACCAACTCGACGACGACCGGTTCGAGGCACTCTTCGGCACCCCCCAGGCCGCCGACCCGGTGGCGATCATCTCCGCGCACGGCATCGAATGCTCGGTCGTCGCCACGACCCACGAACTCGCTGCGGCCGCGAATGCCGCGGGTTCACGCACCGGGGTCCGGGCGATCGTCGCCCGGTCGGATCGTTCGGCGAATCGAACCGTGCACGAGGCGATCGTCGACGCCGTCATCGCGGCCATCGGTCGATGACCGACCCGGTCGTCCTGCTCCACGGGTTCACCCAGACCGCGTCGAGTTTCGATCCGCTGCGACAGGCGCTCGCGCTGCGGGGCATCGACGCCGAGGCACTGGAACTCCCCGGTCACGAGATCGGACAGGGCCCGGACCGGCTGGTCGTCGGCAGCCTCGGCGACGGCGCCGACGACATCGTTCGCCGGATGTCGCCACCGACTCCCCGGGCGATCCTGGGCTATTCGATGGGTGCCCGTGTGGCCCTCCAGATCGCGATCACCCACCCCGAAGCGCTCCGATCCGTGGTCCTGATCAGCGGCACGGCCGGAATCGACGATCCGGACGGGAGAGCGGCGCGGCGTGCGGCGGACGAGAAACTCGCGACGCGCATCGAACAGATCGGCAGCGACGCCTTCCTGTCGGAATGGCTCGCACAGCCGATGTTCGACGGGCTCGCCGTCGACGTCGACATGATCGCGGCACGCGCGACGAACACGGCCCGAGGGCTCGCGTCGTCGCTGCGATGCTGGGGCACCGGCACCATGGACCCGCCACTGTGGGATCGCCTGGCAGAGATCGAAGTGCCGACGCTGGTGATCGCCGGTGCCCGTGATACGAAGTTCGTCGGGCTGGGGCGTCGCCTGGCCGCCGGCATCGGTTCGAACGCCCGCTTCGTGGCCGTCCCCGGCGCGGGCCACGCGACCCATCTCGAAGCACCCGACGTCATCGCTGGGCTGGTTGCCGACCACCTGGGCATCTAACGGAACACGAGGAATCCCACACCGAGCGCGAACAGGGCACCGCCGTAGATCCGCTCCAGCCGGTCGGACCTCGTGCGGAGCGCGACCCGGGCACCGACGGCCGACAGGGGAATCGACGCGACACCGAAGCAGGCGACCACAGCCCAGTCGATGTGGCCCAGCGCCGCATGCACGATCGTGCCGGGCACGGCCAGCAACGTGGCGACCACCAGCGATGTCCCGAACGCCGTCTTCACCGGAAGACGCAACACCGCGATGTACAGGGGGGCAAGGAGAAACCCGCCGGAATTCGCGAGCAGGCCGGCCGCGAGCCCGACGACCGCGCCGACGCCGATGGTCTTGGCGCGTAAGCGTGCGACCTCGCCGTCGCCGGCCGCATCGTCACTCGGCGCGACCAGGAACTTCAACCCGAGCGCAGCGATGATCACGTCGGTGATCTTCACGAGGATCGACCCGTCGATCCATCGGGTGGCGACCGCACCGATGATCGTCGCCACGATCCCGACCCCGGCGCTCCACACCAGTACTCGCCGGTCGAACTTGCCCGACTTCGCATAGGGCCGTGATGCGACGAGCATGCCCGGGATGGTCGCCGGGAGTGGCGAGGCGACCGCCGCGATCGGCGGGACACCGATCGCGGCGAGGATCGGTGTCGCGATCGCCGAGCCACCCTTGCCGAACATGCCACCGAGGAATCCGACGACCGCGCCGATCAGCGCAATTTCGATCCAGAACACCCTTGCACTACAACCGACGGCCACTCATATGTCCAACTGATTCTCCTAACTATACTGATAGGCTCCACTTATGGATCTCCGTCAGGTGTCGTACGTCCTCGCGGTCGTCGACCACGGCACGTTCACCCGGGCGGCCGCCTCGATCCCGGTCACGCAGCCTGCACTCTCCCAGGGGATCCGGGCACTCGAAGCCGAACTCGGGGTCGAACTGTTCCACCGCGTCGGGCGACAGGTGCGCCTGAGCGACGCGGGCCACGCATTCGTCCCCGAAGCACGAAGGCTGCTCACCGATGTCGAACGGGTCCACGACGCCGTCGCACAGGTCGCCCGTGTCCGGACCGGGACGCTCGACCTCGTCTCGCTCCCCACGCTCGCCGTTTCACCGCTGGTCGAGCTGATCGGCGCGTTCCGCCATCGGTATTCGGGGGTCGCGCTCCGGATCCACGAACAGGAAGGTTCCACCGGGGATGCCACGCGGCTCGTCACCGACGGTACGTGCGAACTCGGCCTGGTCGAGCTTCCCCGCCATCGATCGGTGTCCGGACTCGTGACCCGACGTCTGCAGGAACAGGAATTCGTCGCCGTCTGCCCGCCGGGAACCGAAACACACGTCACCGGTCGGATCACGATCACCGAGCTGGCGGCACTGCCGCTCGCGACGACCCCCACGGGCACCTCCAGTCGCCGCATCCTCGACGACGCGTTCACCCGAACAGGTTTTGCGACCCCGCGCCCCGTCGTCGAATCGTGGCACCGCGAACTCCTCGAACCGCTCGTGCTGTCGGGTGCGGCGGCGACGGTCCTGCCCGCGCCGCTCGCCGAGCGTGCCGGTCGCCACGGCGCCGTCGTCGCACACCTCGACCCGCCGTTGCGCCGCTCGATCGGTCTCGTGCACCGGGACGCGCCGCTGTCACCTGCCGCGGAGGCATTCCTCCAGGTGGCCGAGGCATCTCCCACGCCCCGGGAACTTCGCGTCTGAGAGGGTCCGACACCGGGCCTCAACCGAGCGCGAGGCCAAGCGCGAAGCCCAGGCCGGCGAGCAACTGGACACGACCGGTCATCGCCAGCACCGCGATCAGCTCTGCGCCGGCCGCTCCTCGGTGCACGGCGCGCACCGCCGGCACGGCGGCCACCACGCCGATCAGACCGATCGATGCCCAGGGCCGGTGCCCCACGACCGCCACGGCGACGATGCCGCACACCGCACCCAAGATCAACCCCGTGTAGAGGAGCCGGGTCCGGGCGTCGCCCAGCCTGACGGCCAGCGTCCGCTTGCCGCTCGACGTGTCGCCCGGGATGTCGCGCAGGTTGTTGACGACCAACAACGCCGTCGCCAGCAACCCGACCGGCACCGAAGCGGCGAACGACAGTGCGCTGAGCCGGCCCGTGTGCACATAGGCGGATCCGACCGTCGCGACCACACCGAAGAACACGAAGACGAACAGTTCACCGTATCCGGCGTATCCGTAGGGGTGATCGCCGCCGGTGTAGAACCAGGCGGCGGCCACAGCGGCGATGCCGACGATGATCAACTGCCAGCCGACGGCCGCCGCGAGCGCCAACCCGGCGATCCCCGCAACCCCGAAGCTCGCGAATGCCGCGACCTTCACCGAACGCGGCTCGGCGAGCCCCTGGCCGACCAGACGCACCGGACCGACCCGACGGGTGTCGTCGTCGGTACCCCGTACGCCGTCGGAATAGTCGTTCGCGAAGTTCACCCCCACCTGCAATGCCAACGACACGATCAATGCGCAGACGACCCGCCACGCGATCACCCCATCCCCGACGACGACCGCCGTTCCCACCGCGACCGGGACGACCGCGGCCGGAAGCGTGCGCGGGCGCGCACCCTGGATCCATTCGCGTCGCGTCGCCATCGGTCCGAGACTCTACGGCCCCCTCGGCGCACCCCTACGATCTGGGGCTGCCATGACCACACCCCGCCTCGTCGCATTGGACGCCACCGCGGACGCGGCGTTTCCGACCCGGCTGATGCGCATCTGGGAGGCCGGGGACGCGGCGCTTCCTGTCGATCCTCGCCTGTCTGCGCGGGGCCGCGAGGAACTGTGCCGCGCGATGCGCGTGGGCGAACCGGTCGCGGAAGGTGACGCGCTCGTCGTGGCGACGAGCGGTTCGACCGGCGCGCCGAAAGGGGTCGTGCTCACCCATTCGGGCCTGGCGGCCAAGGCGCGTGCGGTCCACGAACGCCTCGGCGTGGATCGTCGCGTGGATTCGTGGTGCGCGTGCCTGCCGCTCGCGCACGTCGGTGGCCTCGGCGTCGTCGTTCGCTGCCTCGTCGACGACGTCCCCCTCCAGATGCGGTCCGGCTTCGATCCCGACGCTGTGAACACGACCCTCGTCTCACTGGTCCCGACGGTGCTCGACCGACTCGATCCGGACGTCGTGGCCCGGTTCCGGTGGATCGTGCTCGGCGGGTCGTCGGACCCGGCGTCACGTCCGGGAAACGTCCTCCGAACCTGGGGGATGACCGAGTCCGGCGGCGGTGTCGTCTACGGCGACCGACCTTTGGACGGCGTCGAGGTGCGGGTCGTCGACGGCGAGTTGCAGTTGCGTTCCCCGTCGATGTTGCGCTGCTACCGCGACGGAACCGACCCCAAGGACCCTGAAGGCTGGTATGCCACGGGTGATCTCGGTGCGATCGACGCCGAGGGGCGGGTGTCGGTGACCGGCCGTCGGGATCAGATGATCGTCACCGGCGGTGAGAACGTGTGGCCCGAGGCCGTCGAGGCGATCCTGCGCGATGCGCCCGGCGTGGCCGACGTCGCGGTGACGGGCCGATCCGACCCCGAGTGGGGCCAACGGGTCGTTGCGGTGGTGGTTCCCACGGACCCGGCCGCACCTCCGTCGCTGGAGGCCCTGCGAAGTGCGGTCGGCGACGCGCTTGCCCGATATGCGGCGCCGCGGGAGGTCGAGCTGGTCACGTCGATTCCCCGCACCGCGCTCGGCAAGATCCGCCGGGGCGAACTGTGACGCGTCGGCTCGTCCTCGCGTCCCGGTCTCCGGCACGCCGACGGCTGTTGACCGACGCGGGCGTCCCGTTCGAGGTGATCGTCTCCGGTGCGGACGAGACGATCGACGACCGGCTCGACCCGGCGGCCGCGACCCTCGAGTTGGCGCATCGAAAGGCCGATGCCGTGATCGCCGCGCTCGCCGTGAGCGACGACCCGCCACTCGTGCTGGCGTGCGACTCGATGCTCGCCTTCGACGGCGCGACCCACGGCAAACCGGGAACACCCGAACGGGCCCGGGCGGCGTGGCGGACCCGACGGGGTCGACCCGGTTCGCTGTGGACCGGCCACGTGCTCGTCGACACCGGAAACGGGCGCACCGCCGACGCGGCGTGCGCGACGACCGTGTGGTTCGCGGAAGTCACCGACGCCGAGATCGACGCGTACGTCGCGAGTGGCGAACCACTCGATGTCGCCGGTGCGTTCACGCTCGACGGCCGTG
>JAFDWI010000308.1 GCA_018268545.1 Actinomycetota bacterium | reverse complement strand
GGACAACGTGGTTCCGTCTGAACTCTCGTGCGAAGTCGCCGCCGGGGGCTTCGAGTCGTTCCGTTGCGCGATGAGGCCGGTGAGCACCGCCGCGGCTCCGACCGCACCGAACGTGGTTGCCAGCGTCAGGCGACGAAGCAGGCGTGATCCTCGGGTACGGGCTGAGGCGACGATGCCGGGATGCGGATTCGGGATGTCGTTCGGGTCCATGCGTGGGACGGTACGACAGGGCGGGCAAAGCGGGCCGTAACACTGGGTAAGCGCAGGGTTAACGCCACCCGCGCCCGCATCGAGCGACGAACGACGGCAGCGTGGGCGACGTCAGAAGTCGAGCAGGGCCAGTGATTCCGCTGCCGTCGGCCGGGGGGCTTCGTCGTCGAACCAGGATCGCCAACGATCCTCGAGCGCGCTCGTGTCCCGTTGCAGCGGATGGAAACCAGGGCGGTAGTACTCGGCGAGCCGGCGCCGGAACGTGGCCCCGAGGAGGGGGTTCTTGCGGAGGCGCCACAGGCTTCGGGGCAGCCCGAATCTCCGCCAGCTCCGACGATCGGTCACCGCCCCGATCGTGACGTGCCATCCGGCGATGAACACGAGCGCCCATCCGGCCAGCTTCATGGCCCGGAGTCGCATCTCCTCGTCGCCGCCGGCCGCTCGGAACACATCGAAGGCCACGGCGCGATGTTCGGACTCTTCGATGGCGTGCCACGCCCACATGCGGAACAGGTCCTCGTCTGCGAACAGGTCCTGCAGATCGGCCTCGGTCAGCAGCAGTTCGGCCATCGTCGCCGTGTAGTGCTCGAGCGCAGCGGTCAAGGCCAGTTCGAACATCGGGTCTGGTCCCGCGTCTTCGCCGCGTTCGGCTCGACGCTGTTCGGACTCGGCGAGCATCGTTCGCAAGGGACCGACCCGGGAGGCGATGTTCAGGACGAACTGCATGCCCGGGGTCATCCCCGCCTCGTCGAACTGCATGAACTGTTCGACGATCTTCGAGCGATACCCGAGTTCGGCGAACCTGGCGTTCAGTTCACGGTGTTGGCGACCGTGGATGACCTCCTGACCGATGAACGCGTTGACCTGGCGTTTCAGGTCGGCGTCGGTGACCCGGTCACGGAAGTGTCTCACCGACTCGATGAACATCTCCTCGCCGTCGGGGAACAGCCCGGAAAGCACCGACAAGACGTGCGACGAGATCACGTCGCCGTCACGGGTGAAGTCCTTGGTGAGACCGGCGAGCATGTCGGCGAAATCAACCCGTCGGACGATGATCGTCCGGTCCGGATCCAGGGTCTGTGCATCGTCGGAGGTGAGGTCGTCCGAGATCGTGGCGATCGACATGCCCGGATGTTACCGTCGGTAATCCCGCGGCAACAGAGGTTCGTGGCCACATGTGGCAACTGCCACACGTCACATGTTCCGGTATCTCACCTCGCGGCGAACATTCGGCGAGACTCGATCGTCCACGCCAAGGATCATCGTTGCGGGTCCTGGGGGCTGGGTGGCCCGATCTACGGTCAGTGTTGCGGAGCGAACCGTTCGACGCGTAACAGGCACGTCAGGTTCGGGTCCTTCAGGGGCATCATCGTCTGCCAGTCCTTGCTCTCGTGCCCGGGCACCGGGTCGATGTTGACCTCTGACACACCACGGGTCACGTTGCCGTTCGCCATCGCGGTGACGTAGATGCGGTACTGCTGGGCGTCGCTCTCGGGGTTCTTGACGGTCCCGGCGACCTGGAGCACGCCGTTGTCCGACTTGCAGGTCGTCACGGTCGCATCCTTGAAAGCGCCGACGAATCCCTTGACCGAACCTTGGGGGTTCTGGACGTTGGTGAACGTGTCGCCGTTTCCGTTGCCGGTGGAATTACCGGATTTCGCGACGACCGTCGTGGCGGTCTTGTTCGCCTTCTTGGCACCCGACCCGCTGCTCGAACAGCCGGCCAACGGCACCAACGCGAGAGCTCCGGCGACGACGCCAATTCGTGTCAATCGGTTCACGTACGTTCTCCGTTCGATGGAGGCGGCGCCCTGTGCGCCGCCAGAGCGGTCGCCACATGGGGTCGACCTGTTCACGGTTGTTGCGTCGCTCACGTGGAATCCCGAGCGACCGCTCGCACCGGGACCCCACACGATCGATTTTTCCTTGCTGTCAGCCTAAGGCCGCCAGACGCCCGAGTTCACGCTTCTGACGGGTCCTCGTCACGGCGGCGACGGGTGGCGACCACGAGCACGGCGCCCAGCAGCAGGAGCATCATCGCCCCACCGGCCGCGTACAGGTAGCCCCCGGAGATGCCGGTCTCCGCCAGGACCCCACTCCCGCTGACACCGGTTGTCTCACCCGATGCCTGGGAGTTCGATCCGGAACCGCTACCCGCAGCGGGTGTCGTGGGAACGGTCGCGCTGTCCGAAGAGGTGACCCGGCTCGACACGGTCGTCGAGGTGTGCGGCGAGTTGCCGGTTGCCGTCGCGTGGTTCACGATGCTTCCGGCGGTCCCGTCAGCGGCGGTGATCGTGTACGACACCGTCGCGATCACCGACTGGCCCGGAGCGAGCATCCCGACCACACCGTTGGGCCAGGCCGCGGTCGCCGACGGCGTCACGTCGCCGCCGAGCATCGGGTCGCTGATCGTCACGTTCGACAACGTCACGTTTCCGGTGTTCGTGGCCGTCAGCACGTAGACGACGGTGCCACCCACCCGGTTGCCTCCCGGCGTCGAACCCGTCTTGACCAGGTGGATACCCGGGCTGGGCGCGACCGTGGGGACGGTTGCCGGCGTGGTGTGGGTCACCGGCGGTGACGGTACGTGCGTGTCGTTCTGCG
>JAFDWI010000307.1 GCA_018268545.1 Actinomycetota bacterium | reverse complement strand
CTCGGGAAACCTGTGGGTCACCGAGGGCGGCACCGTGTCCGAGTGGGATCCGTCGACCTCGACGCTGACGACGCGGATCACCTCGGGGCTGTCGCCCATCCCCGGCGACCTCGCGTTCGACACGGCCGGGAACCTCTGGATCGCGGACCGGGGCACGAAGCACCCCGACGTCCAGTCGGTTGCGAAGTACGACGTGACGACCTCGGTGCTGTCCCCGGCCGTCACCGGCATCGCCATCCCGTACGGACTGGCTTTCGACCGGACGGGCAACCTGTGGATCAGTTCGTTGTACTCGGGGACGGTGTCGAGGTGGGATGTGGCGACGTCGACGTTGACCACCCCGATCAGCGGACTCGATAGGCCAGGCGGCCTGGCGTTCGACGCGTCGGGGAACCTCTGGATCGCCGAATCCGGTAACAACCAGGTGCTTCGCTACGACGGCGTGACGACGACGGCCGAGATCACCTCCGGGCTGAGCACCCCGGCAGACCTCGCGTTCGACGCGTCGGGCAACCTGTGGATCTCGAATTTTTCGGCCGATTCGGTGTCGATGTGGAACGTCACGATGCACACGCTGACCACGCCGATCACCGCCGGTCTGGCGGGGCCGACCGGCCTCGCGTTCCAGCCTTGAGCAACCAGGGGGCCCTGGGCACGGCCAGGGCCGCCCGAGCCGCCACGACGGTCAGTCCGTGCGGCGTCGGATCGGGGCGAATGTCTCCGGTGGGCGCGGACCGGTCAGAAACCGATCGATGACGCCGAAGACGAGGCCGGTCTGTTCCAGCGGTGCATCATGCGACGCCCCTGGGACGACGCAGAGGTCCGCGTCGGGCAGCGATTCGAACAGTTCGACGGTGTGCGAGAGCTGGATCGGTTCGTCGTCGCCGACCATCACCAACGTCGGTGTGCTGATCTCGGCAAGGTCCGCAGTGGTCAGGGTGGGACCCGTCCGCCACAGCTCACCGGTCTTGGCCCAGAACGTCGACCACCGTGCCGCACCATCGGGCGCGTCCGCTTCGAACATCGCTTTGACGAAGGCGACCTCCTCGTCGTCAGGTGAGTCGCCCGTGCCGAGCTCACCAGGGATCAAACCCGAGAAGTGGAAGTTCGCGCCGATCGTCACCTGGCGGACAACCAGATCGGGACGGCTGATCGACAGCAACAACGCGATGATGCCGCCGTCGCTCCACCCCACGAGGTTCGCGGGTTCGCCGACGACGTCCTCGCAGAACGCGATCGTCTCGGCGGCCATCGCGTCGTAGGAGAACGCCTCGTCGGTGTCCGGGGTGCGACCGTGCCCGCGGCGATCCGGGACGAACACCCGGTGGGACTCGGCGAGCATCGTGGTGAGCGGACCCCACGAGGCGCCGTCGGTCAATCCGCCGTGCAGCAGTACCACGGGCGAACCGGTGTCGCCCGCACTGGTGTAGTAGGTGTCGATTCCGTCGATGGTGCACGTCGACATCAGGGCCTCCTCGGGCAACGGGACCCGGCGACGACCGCGCCGGTTCCACGATTGTCTCATTCCGATGACCGACCGTGGGTCGCGTCCGGGTGTCCGCGGCATCGGCGCCCCGTTCGCCACGGCTGGTAGGTTCCACGACCGTCGCCATCGGGCCAGGAGGGCACGTGACCTCGACTTCGAACTTCGGCGTGAGCACCCGGGAGAGCCACGACGCGTCCGCGTTCTACGAGCGATTCCACGCCCCGGAGCTCTCCACCGACGCGACGGTGCTCGACGACGTCGTGATCGCCGACCCCTTCGTCACCGGCGACGCCCGGCACATGGACGCGGTCCCCGACGGTTCGGTCGCGCTCGTGGTCACCTCGCCGCCGTATTTCGCCGGCAAACAATACGAGGAGGAACTCGAACGCGACGGCATCCCGTCCACGTACCTCGAGTACCTCGACCTGCTGCGCGACGTGTTCGCCGAATGCGTCCGCAAGCTCGAACCCGGTGGCCGGATCGCCGTGAACGTCGCGAACCTGGGGCGCAAACCGTACCGGAGCTTGTCGGCCGACGTGATCGGCATCTTCGACGAGCTCGGTCTGCTGCTGCGCGGTGAGATCATCTGGCAGAAGGCCGAAGGGGCGACCGGCTCGTGTGCCTGGGGGTCGTTCCGGAGCGCCGCGAACCCGGTGTTGCGCGACATCACCGAACGTGTCGTCGTCGCGAGCAAGGGTCGTTTCGATCGGGCACGGAGCGTCAAGCAACGTGCTGCCGAGGGCCTTCCGCACGAGAACACGCTCATGACCGACGACTTCATGGCGTCCACGCTGGACGTGTGGTCGATCCCTCCCGAGAGCGCACGCCGGGTCGGTCACCCGGCGCCCTTCCCCGTGGAACTTCCCGAGCAGCTGATCCGCCTCTACACCTTTGCCGACGACCTGGTGCTCGATCCGTTCATGGGCAGTGGATCCGCGCTCGTCGCCGCGGCTCGCACCGGACGACGGTTCGTCGGCTACGACCTCGACTCCGCGTATGTCGAACTTGCGCGCGACCGGGTCGCCGAGGCACAACAGAAGATGAGCGGTGCAGATTGCGAGCGCACCGACGCCGATGCTGCACCGACAGACCCCGACGTCGTCGGCGGCGATGCGTTCGAGGCCGCCGCGATTCGTGAGGGCCGCTCGGCAGTCAAACTCGCACTCGACGTCGTCGAGACGGCCGGGTTCACGGTGGTCGACACGAACCGGCGGGTTCCCAAGACCGCGGTGACCGTCCCGATCATCGCCCACGACGCCTCGGGCGGGGTGTGGTACTTCGACGTGGCAGGTGCGTTCACGAGCCATCACGGGGGCATGGTTCGCAACGACGTCGTCTGGAAGGCCCTCGGGCGTGCCGCCGCGTTGCGTGGTCGCGTGGGCGACGCCCGGTTCGTGTTGTTGACCACGGAACTGCCCCGACGCACCAGTGAAGGCGACGCCGCGCTGCGTGCAGCGGGACCGCAGCTCTGCTTCGATGTCGTGGGGATGTTCGTCGACGCCGACCGGGCGCGCCTGGGGCGCTATGCCGGTGGTGGATTCGACGCCCGGGTCGCGCCCGAGCCGGGGTTCTGGACACCCAGGGACATCACCGAGCGTTTCACCTGACCCGCCGCACGTCGGGCAGTCGGCCGTCAGCGCGTCACGCTTCGGCGAGCGCGGTGATGCGGCCTTGTTCGATCGCGGCGAGCAATGCCCGATGGTCGAGTTCGTTCTGGTCGGCGTAGCGATGCGCGAACTCGATGATCGCCCGGTCGAAGGCGTCGCCGCCACCCAGGTAGGCGGCGATCGCGATCCGGTCACCGGAACGTGCGTGCGCCCGGGCGAGCGTCCACCCGCAGACCCGTGCATAGATCTTCAGCCGCTTCGCGTCCATCGCGTCGATGTCGGCCGATGCTTTCCAATCCCACAGTTGACGCATGTAGTAGTCGTGCTCGCCGCCGTCGACACCGGTGGTGCGAGCAAAGCCGAGCAGGATGTCGCCGGTGGCCTGCATGAGCCGCTGGCCTTCGACGACCCGTTGGCCGTGGTTGGGGAAGACGCTCGCGCCGAGGTAGGGCTCGAGCACCGACTGCTGCGCTTCTTTGATCTGGATCAGCAACGGATCGCCGTGGTCCCGTCCGGTGAACAGCGCGATCCACGCCCGGGTCCCGACGCTGCCGACGCCGACGACCTTGCGAGCGGTGTGCAGATACTCGTACCCGTCGAGCAGGTGGCGAAGGTCGACGGGGAGCGAATCCCGGTACGACTGCAGTGCCGCCTCGATCGCCACTTCGAGGCGATGCGCTTCGGCCTGGGCGATCAGTTCCTCGATCGGTACGAGGGTCGGGGGGTCGCTGACGAACCGGAGGTCGCCGTCGACGACCTCGGTGAGCTTGCGGGCGGCCTTGAGTCGGTCTTTGGAACGTGCCTTTCGCGCGGTCCGGAGCAACGCTTTGACCGGCCCCTTGCCACCTTCTTCGCCGTAGCGGGCTGCCATGGTGTCCAGGTCGAGGCGGGTGTACCAGACATCCAGGTTCGTCATGGTCGCGAAGTCCCGCATTGCGAGGCGATAGCCCGCGGTGGCCTCTGCGACCGCGGCGCGTCGTGCGTTGATGCTCAGGTTGAGGCTCCGCCCCGCGATCTCGATGCTCGCCGCGAGACGCTTGACGTCCCAGTCGAAGGGGCCGGGCGCGGTCTCGTCGAAGTCGTTGAGGTCGAAAACGAGGTCGCGGTCCGGTGACGCGAAGCCGCCGAAGTTCGACAGGTGGGCGTCTCCGCAGAGCTGTACGTCGAGTGGTATTCGTGGCGTCGTCGCCAGGTCGGCGGCCATGGGGAGCGCCGCGCCTCGGAAGTAGGTGAACGGCGACACGGCCATCCGCCCGTATCGGATCGGGACGAGGTCGGGCACGCGGGTTGTCGCCTGTTGTTCGAGCAAACTGACCGGATCGGGGCGCTCGGGCGCCGGCGTCCAATCGGCGTGGCTGGACCGGGGAATGGTTTCGCGGATCTTCTTGCCCCGCTCGATGCTTGCGCCGCCGTCCATTCTGTGACGATATCGGGGTGGCCGCAACATCGATGTCACACCGGGGCGCGAGAGTGCATCGTGATGAACGACCGCATCGACGCTCTCGAGTTCGCGACGGTGGCCCGGACCATCGGTTCCGGTGCCCGATCGATGGGCCTGCGCCCACCGACGTTCCGGAGCCCGCCACGGGTAGCAGGGGCCGAGCGGACGCTGAAGCGGAGCAGTAGCGGTTGGACGACGGTCGCGGTCCGCCTCGACGGGCGGCCGCCGGGTGCGGTGGTCGCCGACATGGTCGAGGGGGTCATCGTCGCGAATCGCCTCACCGGCGCCGAGGCGACCCGGGCCCGCACCGCCCTGTGGGAAGCGGTGGTGGCCACACCGGTCGGGCACCGTCGTGCGGCCTGAGACCGATCCGACCGACACGGCACACGGTCGTCGGTGCCGCCCGCGTCCTGGGTTAGGTTTCCGGGTACGCCCGGATGGCGGAATCGGTAGACGCGGAGGGCTTAAACCCCTCTGATCCTCGACGGATCGTGCGGGTTCGAGTCCCGCTCCGGGCACGGATCATCGCAACGACGCGAGGATCTTCGCGAGTTCGTCCATCGTCGGATCACCCGCGATGATCACCTGGGTGCGCGGCCCGTTCACCCACATGTGCCCGATCGGTTCGTCGGCTGCGTACGCGGTCCGTCCACTGAGCGCTCCCGAGGCGATCGTCGAGGTCTTCGGTTTCGTCGTTCCCGGTTGCGGCCCGAAGGGGTCGGACCTGGGAT
>JAFDWI010000306.1 GCA_018268545.1 Actinomycetota bacterium | reverse complement strand
CGTCAAGAGCCATCGGTGTGTTCTCCTTCGTGTGCATTTTCAGGTACACACCAAGGATCACGCCGGTGGCTCACCTCACGGTGGATCCCCGACCCCCAAACCCCACCACCACAGGGGACTCATACGAGTCTCCACCAGAACCAGGGTGATTCAGAGATCAGATTCTCGTGGGATAAGGCCCGGGAAACAGGCGCGTGCCCTAGGAGATCCTACGCTGCGAGATGCGTGGGTTGCAATGTCGCCCAGCATGCGTGGGAAGCTCCTGATTCGATGCGTCGAGTTTTCGGTGTTCATCGCATTCAGTATATGTTTAGGATATGCATCTGGAATTTGGCTCGCTGCGTTGTTTGGGCTTGGCGCTATAGGTTCATTTTGCTGGTTCATTTACACGGTCAAGAAGTCGAATGGTCTCGAATGACGGTGCCCTAACCCTGATTCTTCACGGGGCTGATTTGGGGTGGTCGGGGTGGGTGGTTTCGGTGGCGTGAGGTTGTGGGTGGGCCGCCGGGTTCGGTGGCGCGGGCTTGACGGCGCTTCAGCGGGTTCGAATGTGCTGGTGGACGCGTGTTGGGGCGTGACGGGTTGAAGTGGTGCCGGTGGGTTCGGGGGCAGTCTGGGGTCAGGTGATGAGGTTGATGCGCTGGTAGGCGTCGAGGAGCACATCGGCGGTGGGCCAGCCCTCGATGATGCGCACGATGTGTTGCCGGGCGGTTCGGATGAGTCGGCCGGGGGCGTGCAGGATCGACCATCGCAGGGTTTTGGGTCGGGCGTTGGTCCAAGAGCCGGTGAGACACACCAGTTGGAACCAGCGGAGCAGGTCGGCTGCAAGGGTGACGACCATCAGCCACGCGGAGTTGGTGACGTAGTCGGTGAAGGGGAACCGGCACAGCCCTGAATCTTTGAGGCGTTGGATGTGTTGCTCAACATGGGCGTGGGCGCGCATCGTGACATCCAGGTCGACCGGGTCGCCGTCCTGGTCGGTGTAGAAACCCCAGTAGCGGTAGTCCATCGAGGGAAACAGGCTGCGCTGCGCGCCGGGATGCAATGGCTCGCGGCGCACGATCAGCCGGGTCCCCTCGGGCAGTTTCGGATCATCGATCAGCGAGGTCAGTTCGACCACCGCGGCGCCGTCATCACGGGGTTTCCCATCACGTCCCAATGCGGCCAGCCACACCTGCTCGATGCCGATCGCGTCGTCGATCGCTGCGGTGATCTGCAGGTTCGAGCGTGCCGTGACGAAGAAACCGACGTTGCGTTCCCGGCACGCCGCGAGGAACCCTTCGGTGCAGCCGGCCGAATCAGCACGGACCACCACGCCACGTGTCACTGTGTCCGGGTCGTCCCCGGCGTTGTGTCCCCGAGCGATGTCGGCGGGCAACTGGCCAATGGATCGGTCCAACACCGCGACGTGATCAACCACGGTGTTCGCCCCAGCGTTACCCGGGCGCAGGACCGCGGCGAGTGTGTCACCGGTGGAATCCGCGAAACAGAAAATCGGATGGAACCCGAAGGTGCCCTTGAACGTCGGCGCCGTGTGAGCCTTGTTCTCCGAGTGGATCTCGATGAGTGACGCGTCGATGTCCAACACCACCGGGGCGTCACCATCGAACACGTTCGCGGTTTCCCACACCTTGGCGCGCAGCGGGGCGACTCCAGCAGCGATGCGTGCCCGGTCGGCTTCGGTGATCTCGCCGAACGTTCTGGCCACGGTCGTGTCCGAGGGAACCGGCCCGAACAGCTCCGGACCGGCACGCAGATGTTCGATGTCCAAACAGGACTCGCCACCCCCGGCGAGCATCAACGCGACCTGGGTGAGGACCTTGCCACGGTCATGGACCGGCACGCCCGGACCCCGATACGGCACCGCCGTCGACAACACCTCACCCAGGCCGAGCGGTCCGCGAACGCCCCCACCGCATGCAACCCGACATGGGCCACCACCCCCGTGCCACCAGGTTCCACCCTCACCTTGCGCGTGCTGTTACCGTTCACTCTGGAAGTGCCCTTCTTTTGTGGGTCGTGCAGGCTTCGAACACCCGCATTCTCCCACGTCAGAAGGGCTTTTCCGCGGACGCGCCCCAATTCCGCCAACCACCACCGTGAAGAATCAGGGCTAATGCGTGCGCCCCCGATGCGCGCGAGTGATGCGACGTGGCGATTTGTTCGCTCATGGGCGGTTCGTGGGTTCACGGGGCGTCGGTGGATTCCAGAGGTCACTGCCCGGCCGGTGATGCTTCACGCCACGATTTCGGGGCAGCGGGCGTGAAACAAAGGCAGCCGCGTGAGTGGCGGGTGTCGTCGTCGTTCGGGCCGATTACGGGGAGGGTTCTGCGGCGAATGGTGATGCGCAGACGCCGGCACGTTCCCGGATGCTGCGGATCGGGCTGAGTGAGTCGTGGCGGTGCGCGATGCGGCACCGGGTGTCGGTGGCCAGCGGACCCCAGGTGACGTGGAGTCGAGCGCTGCCGCCGGTTGCCGCGTTGGGATGATTGGGCGCGAGTACGTCCAACGTGACCACCCCGTACAGCAACTGCAGACAGAGCAGCACGGCGAATACCGCCTTGCGCCGGCCGAGCGCCCGGCCGATGAGAAACGCGGTGAACGCGACGCTCGGGAGCAGGTGACCCATCTTCCAGGGGAACCGAAGGAACAGCAGTTGTGACAACACCAGGTTCGTGAGCGCGAACTGCACGAGCCAGTCGTCGCGGAACGAGCGGCAACTGCGGACGGTCAACGGAACGAGACCGGCGAGGCACAATGCGACGACCGGTCCGAACAGATACAGGTCCTTCGCCGCGAAACGGCCCACCTGGGTGAGCAGAGGTGACGTCTCGAAGTTGTTGTCGAGAAACCGGAAGGTCCGATCGGCGCTCAGGTACGCCGGGACGAACAGTCCCGTTGCGACCACCGCGGTGAGCGCCCCGATCTTGACAGCATTGCGGCGACGTGGCCCCGCGTGGAACAACTCGAGCGCGAGGGTCGCGACCACGTACAACACCGTTGTCGAACGGCACCCGATCGCCAATGCGAACAGCAGCGCGATGAGCCACCACGATCGGCGTTCGCGTAGCCACCACGTCCCGAGGAGGAACAGCGCGAGCGCCCAGACGAAGTCTTCGATCGATGTGGCACCGATCAGGAACCAGGGGCTGGTGAGCAGCACCAGCGCGGCCAAACCGGGGCGGTCGACCCCCTCGGCCGTCGCGATCCGCCAGAACGCGTAGATGCACAGCCCGGCCATCACGAGCGACCCGAGATTCGCGAGTGGCACCCCACCGATGCGGGCGAGAAGGCCGACCATGAACTCGTACACCGGCGTCCCCGGCGGGCGCGACGGCGTGTAGGCGAAATGGTCGATGATGCCGCGACCCGATCGGATCACGCTGCCCGCGTCGAGGTCGGTTCCCGGGCCGCTGAACAACAGTGGCGTGAGCGCGACGAAGATCAGCGGGAAGATCAGCAACCGCGGGTCCCGTGTGATTGCGGCTGTGCCGTGGCGTCCGTCTGTGCCCGACGAGGCGGGGGATTCGCTCGACTCGGACACCGGTCGATCCTTGCATACCGCCAGCACCATCGGCCCGCATCGACGGGGCGGAATCGACACCGACATCGTCGGTTCATCGTGGTCCGCGGTGTGCGGGTCGCAGGTCTCAGGAAGCGGTGCGCAGGCGCGGTGCGCAGGTCGCGGTGCGTGGGTCGCGGTGCGTGGGTCGGGCCGAATGTTTGTGGGATTTCTTCACGTTTCGGTTGTGGGTGTCACATGCTTCGCCTATGCTCGAACGTATGTTCGGTACTGAGGTTCTTCGTGCGACAGCTCGGCAAGCTGCCGGGGTCGACGTGACGGCCTGCGCGGACGATGACCTGTTGTGTGCCGTCGGTGCACTCGCCGCGGTTCGGAGCCTGATCGAAACGACCGAATCCCATGTGTTGGCCGAGTTGGATGTGCGGGGCACGACCGACCGGGTGCACGGGTTGCGCACGACCGCGTGGGCTGCTGCGCAGACCGGTGGTGCCCGTGGCGGGATCGTTTCTCGTCTGAAGGTCGGTCGGGCGCTCCGTGACCATTTCGATGTGATCGACCGGGCGGTGTGTGACGAAAAGCTGTCGTTCGATCACGCGAAAACGTTGGCGGATGTGGTGAACCCGCGGATCACCGGCGTGCTCGCCGCCGCGCAGAACGAGATCGTCGCGTTGGCTGATGCTTCAACGTTCGCGCAGTGGAAACGTGACGTGACCGCGCTCGCCGAACACGCCGACACTGATGGTCCCGAACCTGACCCGTGCGAACGCAACGAACTGCGTTTGCCGAAAGCGTTGGATGGTCGCACCGAGATCGCCGGGTCTCTCGACCCCGCGAACGGTTTGATCGTGCGGAACGCGATCGAAGCCAAGGCTGACGAGTTGTTCCGTCGTTTCACCCGCGATCACGACCTCACCGGTGACCTTGGAATCCCGGACCGCAAAGCGTTGCGAGCCCAGGCGCTCGTCGAGTTGCTGTGTATCGCGCAAGGCGCCGAGCCCGGATCCGGTGGTGTGCCACGCGCCGAGGTGACGTTGGTGTTGCACAACCATGCGGTCACGGACCCCGAGGGCACACCGATCCCCCGAGCAGCCGCAGACGTGTGGGGATGTGACCCGGACCTTTGGGCTGTGATCGTCGATGACATGGGACGACCTGTGGATGTCGGGCGTCGTCAACGGCTCGCCACGATCGCGCAACGCCGTGCGATCGCGGTGCGTGACGGTG
>JAFDWI010000305.1 GCA_018268545.1 Actinomycetota bacterium | reverse complement strand
GTCTCACCGAAACCGCGGGGTCGTGATCGGGTGTGGAACCATGCAGGTCCATGCCCGAACGAACCATTCCTCTCGTGTTCGCCCACCGAGGCGTTTCCGCCGAATTCCCCGAGAACACGGTGGCGGCCTTCGCCGCGGCTGCCGGCCGAGGTGCGGACGGGGTCGAGCTGGACGTGCGGCGAACCGCCGACGGTGCGCTCGTCGTGCACCACGACGCGCACCTCGCCGACGGCCGGGCGATCGTCGAGATGCACCACGACGAACTGCCCGGACATCTCCCGGGGCTCGAAGAGGCACTCGTCGCCTGCGGCGCGATCGGGGTCAACATCGAGATCAAGAACTACCCGGGTGAGCCCGACCACGACCCGGATTGTCGGGTCTCGACCGGTGTCGTCGACCTCGTCCAAAGACTCGGGATCGCCGATCGGGTGATCGTCTCGAGCTTCAACTACGCCGACATCGCCGCGATCCGCCACCTCGATGGCACCATCGCAACCGGATGGCTCGTCATCTCGACCGACAACGTCGACGAGCTCGTCGCGCACCTCGTGCGCGACGGGCATCGGGCGCTGCACCCGCCGGAATCGTGCACGGACGACGCGGTCGTGGCGGCAGCGCATGCCGCCGGCCTGCTCGTCAACGTCTGGACGGTCGACGATCCCGGACGAATCGTCGAACTCGCAGCGATGGGCGTCGACACGGTGATCACGAACGACCCCGACGGCGCACGGCGTGCCCTGGAGGGCCGGCTCACCGGGGCATGACCAGCGCGAGCACTTCGGGCACATGACGGATCTGGAGACGCTCGACCTGACCGAGTGCCTCGCCGTCCATCTGCACCGGGAATGATCCGTGGCCGACGATCTCGCAACTCGTCACATCGGGCCGCACCGTCAACCCCTTCACCTTCGCCAGACGGTCGGCGGAACGCAACGCGCCGTAGACGAGCTGGAAGATGCGCAGGAACCGGAGGTCACGGACGACCACCGTCGTGAGCGGCCGATCCAACGTCGCCGTCGGAGCGATGTCGAACGGTCGATTCCCCACGAAGGTGTAGGGATTGGTGTTGGCGATCACCGCGAAGACCGAGTCTTCGATGGACCGGCCCGTCGGATACCGCAACGCGAACCGCGGGCGTCGATGGTCGTAGTGCCGGAACCAGGCCGCGACACCGGCCCACGCGAACAGCGGGTGCGCGGCCCATCGTTTCAACGGACCGTGTCGATCGACCTGTTCGACGAGCGCGGCGTCGAAACCCACACCGAGATGGAACAGGAAGTAGCGATCGTCGGCCATGCCGAGGCCGACCCGACGGATCGAACGGGCCGGATCGCGCAGCGCCTCCAGCAACCGATCGGTCGCGCTGATCGCATCGTTCGGGAGGCCGATCGTGCGCGCGAACACGTTCGTCGATCCGCCCGGCAGCGGTGCGAGCGCGGTGTCGGTGTCGGCGAGTCCGTTGGCGGCTTCGTTCAAGGTGCCGTCGCCACCGAGGACCGCGACCACGGCCGCGCCCGTGGCCGCGGCACCGCGCGCGAGGCGAGCGGCGTGGCCCTGGCGGTTCGTCTCGACCACGGTCACGTCATGGGCCGCAGAAAGCCGTGCCGCGACGAGCAGGCGGACCCGTGCGGTCACCGACGAAGCGGACGGGTTGACGATGAGCAGGATCCGCACTGCGGGGAACCTACCGTGAAGCCTGGCCCGCCGCGACCGCACGCTCGATCCGGGCCCGTTCGGGACCGGTGCACAGAGATTCGGCGGCGATCGCCGGTTCGCCCGACACGACGATCCGTTGGTTCGAGAACGCGTCCAAGAAGTTGTCGATGAACCGTCTCGGGGTCATCGGTGCCGTATAGGAAGCACGGAACCGCCGCATCTCGGCACATCCGAGGACGCCACGTGCGGTCTCGACCCGTTCGGTGAACGGTCGGCCGGCCGCATCTCCCTGATCGTGGAAGACGATCAGCACCGAACCGTTCCGGATCGGATTCGGGCGCGGAAAGTCCGCGGCGGTCACCGGTGAACCCGGCGCCGTCGACAATGCTGCGATCCACGGTTCGGTGAGCAGCTTCTCGTGCCCGGGCCACCCGCGGACCCTGAGCTTTTCGTGGCCGGCTATCGGGTTCGCGAGTCCGAGCGCGTCGAGAATGTAGACGTCGTCGGGGAGCGCATAGGCGACCTTGCCGACCCCGAGCTCGATGACGATCGGTGTGGATCCGCGTGCGCTCGCATAGGGCAGTCGGTTGTACATGTAGAACACCTGCCCTGCCCCCACGGCCGGCGCGATCGGCCCGGGCGAGGTGCGCTGGAAGTCGCCGAGCGTCACGGCGTTGCGCGACTCGAACAACACCGCTCGGTCATCCGACGAGGTCCTGACGAACAGCCCGCACACGACGATCCACGCGACCGCGATCACCCCGAACCCGATCGACGCGATTCCCGTCGATCGGCGTCGTGCTCGATCCGGCCACGGAACGAACGCGACGGGTGTCAGGAATCCGAAGATCGCCGGGAGCAGGAGTCGGGCCTGCATGTAGTCGCCGCCGAGTCGGACGATGTAGAGCATGGAGAGCGCCGAACTGGCGAGGAACGCCGCGGCGATCCAGGCGCGCCGTGTCGAGGGCCCGTCGCTGGTGGTCCGGGCGAACAACGGCACGTAGCCGATCACCACGAGCGCGACCACCGGGATCCAGAAGCCGTACGGGACGATCGTGTCGGTCAGGTAGTGCCAGCCCATTCCCCAACGCGTCAGATCCGCGGACTTCGCAATGGCCGTGTTCGGGGTGAGTAGACCGAAATAGCCCATCCGCAGGATCTGCGAGGCGACCGGGAGTGCCGCCGTGACGACGAGCATGCAGAGGGTCCTGCCGCGCCCGGCGTGGCGGTCGCCGACGAGCACCGCGACGACGAAGGCGATCGTGAACGGAGCGAGGTCCGGTCGCACGAGCACGCCGATGCCGATCAGGGCGGCGCTCGGCAGACCGAGTCGATCGCCCGAGCGATGCCACCGCCCGAGTGCCCACATGCACCCGCCCAGCCAGGCCATCGTGAGGCCGTCTTCGAGGCCGGACGCGATCAGTCGGTAGACGGGCGGGAACGCGGCGGCGACGAGCGCTCCGATGGGCAGCATCACCGGTGAGGCGTCGCGATCGTCGCGCACGAACAGGAGTCGGGAACCCAGACCGGCGAAGAGGAGCCCGAGCGCACCGAGGACGATGCCGCCGATCATGCCGATCCACTCCAGGCGCACCGGCAGCACGGCATCGCTGATGGTCAACAACGCCAACCACAGCACGCTCGTGAACGCTTCGACGCGCTCACCGACGTTGAACACCGGACCGTTCCCGGCTTCGATCTGATGGACGATCCGATAGTTGATGAACGAGTCGTCGAGGGTGTGCCGCCGGAGCCACGCACCGACGAGAAGGATCACGATCGAACCTGCGAACAGCCCCCACGGTCCCCAACGCGTCATCGGCCGCTCGGTGCGCGAGTCGTTGGGTTCGCCCATAGCGCCGTCATGCTACCGACCGACCGCGGAGCGTCGGCTGCGCGAGAATTTGGCACCGACCCACGTGAGGTTTGAGAATGCCACCCATGAACGTGGTCGTAACCGTGAAGCAAATCCCCGATCCGGCCGAGCCCGGCTCCCTCGAAGGCGACAACACGCTGAATCGTTCGGGCAAACTGATCCTGGACGAAGCGGACTCCTACGGCGTCGAGATGGCTCTGCAGCTCGTCGCGGCTGCCGGTTCCGGCGAAGTCACGCTGGTGTCGGTCACCGCGAACGGTGAGGTGTCGGGGCTCCGTTCGGCGCTCGCGATGGGCGCCGACAAGGCCGTGCTCGTCTCCGACGACGCGATCGCCGGGTCCGACGCTCTGGGGACCGCGAAGGTCCTCGCAGCTGCCATCGGGCGCGTCGAAGGCGTCGACCTCGTGTTGTGCGCGGTCGAGGCATCCGACGGCTACACCGGAACGGTTGCGGCACAGCTCTCGGAACTGCTGGGGCTGAACTCGGCGACCTTCGCCAAGCATGTCGAGATCGCCGATGGCAAGGTCAAGGTCCAGCGCCAGACCGAAGCGGGTTTCGACGAGGTCGTCACCTCGCTGCCGGCGCTCGTGTCGGTGACCGCGGGCGTGGTCGAACCGCGCTACCCGTCGTTCAAGGGGATCATGGCCGCCAAGAACAAGCCGGTCGACCAGGTGACCCTGGCCGACCTCGGTCTGGACGCATCGCAGGTCGGATGGGGCGGTGCCCGCCAGACGATCACCGCGGTGACGCCGGCACCGGCTCGTGAGGCCGGCGAGAAGATCGTCGACGAAGGCGATGCGCACGAGAAGATCGTGGCGTTCCTCGAAGAACTCAAGGTCATCTGAGAAAGGGCCTGAATCGATATGACTGTTTCCAAGATCTGGGTCCACGCCGAAGCGCTCGACGGCAAGGTTTCCACCATCACGCTCGAACTCCTCGCGAAGGCCCGTGAGTTGGGCGACACGGTCGAGGCGTTCTACGGCGGAGCCGACGCCGAGGCGATCGCTGCCACGCTCGGCGCGCACGGCGCGACAACGGTGCATGCCACCGGCGATCTGGGCGGCACGCTGCTCGGTGTGCCGGTCGCCGCGGCCTTGGCCGCCAAGGTCGCTGCGGGTGCCGGGCCCGATGCGTTCCTGTTCGGAACCACGCCGGACGGCCGTGACATCGCGGGCCGCCTTTCGGCCAAGATCGACCGCCCGTTGTTGTCGAACAACGTCGAACTCGACGTGGCTGACGGCAAGCTCGTCGCCACCACTCCCGTGTTCGGTGGCACCGTCAACGTGACCACCACGTTCGCGGGCGATGGCCCCGCGATCGTGCTCGCCCGACCCAAGTCGTTCGCAGCGGCGGAGTCCGGTGGCGGGGCCGCTGCCGTTCAGGCACTCGACGTGCCCGCCGACGCGCTCGGTGGCACGACGATCGTCGAACGTCACGTCGAGGAGTCGACCGGACCGAAGCTGGACGAAGCTGCCGTGGTCGTCTCGGGTGGCCGTGGACTCGGCGAGGCCGACAAGTACGAGATGATCGAGACACTCGCGAAGCTCCTGCACGGAGCCCCGGGCGCATCGCGGGCCATCGTGGATGCCGGTTGGGTTCCGTACGCGTACCAGGTCGGCCAGACCGGCAAGGTCGTGAAGCCCACGGTCTACATGGCGTGCGGCATCTCGGGCGCGACCCAGCATCTCGTGGGCATGAAGGGCTCCAAGAACATCATCGCGATCAACAAGGACGAGGAGGCCCCGATCTTCGGTGTCGCCGACCTCGGGATCGTGGGCGACGTGCACAAGGTGCTCCCGAAGCTGATCGAGGCGTTGCAATCCCGTAGCTGAACCGTCCGGGCCGCTCGGTCAGATGAGTGGCCACGGGTAGCGACGACCGGTCGGATCGTGAGGGAACACCCCGTCGCGCACGACCACTGCCGCTCGGCGCAGCAGCGCCGCCACCTCGGGTGGCTCCAGCCGCCCGGTGAGCGCGTCGGGGAGGCCGCACTCGCACAGCGAAACCACGTCGTCGATCAGGTTCGCGTCGATCGGTTCGCCCGCGAAGTCCCAGATGACCGTTCGCAGCTTGAAGTCCGCGTGGAAGCACAACGCGTTGTCGATGCCCCAGACGTGATCGTGGGTGTCGATGATGCAATGTCCGGCCTTGCGGTCGGTGTTGTTCGCGATCAGGTCGAACACAGCGAGTCGCCGCAACTGTGCGTCCAGGGCGGCGTCGTCTTGCGCGATCAGTGTGAAATAGTGCCGGTCGTAGTCGACGTCTTCGACGAACCGCTGTAACGAGCCGGGGCCGAAGGGACCGTCGACCTCGATCGTTTCGGGGACGCAGTCCCACCCGAGTGTCCGGGCAAGTTCGAACGCGGCGATCTCACGCTGCCAGATCCCGGGAGGAAAGTCACCGAGTGGTCGCTCGCCGCGGACGGGTTTGTAGATCCCACGCGCGGTGGAACCCACGTCGACGAGGAACGTCGCATTCGAACTCCAGGCGACGCGACCCAGCACGTCGAGGGTCGCGCCGCCGGCGACCGCGTCGGTGAGCGGGCCCGTCGGGGCCGTCATCCGGCCGAGTGACCGTTGGTCCGCGGGCAGACGTGTCCGGAAGGGTTCATCGCCAGTCCGCACAAGCGACAGAGCGGTCGAGATCCCGCGAGCAGTTCCTCGGTCGTGGCGATCAGGGAAACCGCCTGGGCGCGGGTGATCGCGAACCGGGCCTGCGCGCCCGATCCGTCCGCCGATGCTTCGGCGGCGATGATGATGATCCGGTCGATGCCCGGGTCGTAACCGAACGCCAGGGAACCCAACACCCATGTGGTCTCCACAGGTTCGCGGAGGCTTCGGCTGTTCGAGTCGGGGGCGGTCGGAGCCATGTCGTCGAACAACTCGTCGAGGTGTGCGGCGAGCGCCGCGATGTGCTGCTTCTCACAACGCAACGCGACGACCCGGTCTTC
>JAFDWI010000304.1 GCA_018268545.1 Actinomycetota bacterium | reverse complement strand
GCGGCGGATGAACGCTCCCCGAAGTCGGGCCCTGGTGGTCTGCGGTGGCGAATCCACGGCCGTCTCGATGTCGAGCTCCGAACAGATCCGATCGACCAGACCACGCGCCGCCATCCGGTAATACAGCCCTCGCGAGCGGTCGACATCGTGGTATTGCAGGTCCATCAACGCGACCTTGGGGTCACCGAAGTCGAGGCCGTGACGGTGACGGTACGCATCGATGAGGTTGTACTTCGCGACCCAGTCGCATTCGCGGTCCAGGGTCAGCGGGTCCTTCTCGATCCCTTCCAGACAGTGCTTCCACATCTCGACCGCGCGTTGTTCCTCGGGAGGGAACCCTCGGGTGTCGGCGAATCGCTGGGCACGTTCGCAGTATTCGGTCTGGATCGCCAGTGCCGAGATCTCGCGTCCGTTCGCCAGACGAACCGTCCGGGTACAGGTCGGATCATGCGAGATCTCACGGATCGCCCGAATGGGATTCTCGAGGGTCATGTCGCGCAACACGACGGAGGGCTCTTCGAGCATGTGCAACATGACGCTCGCGGCACCGACCTTGAGGAACGCCGCGTACTCGCTCATGTTGGAGTCGCCGACGATGACGTGCAGGCGCCGGTACCGCTCGGCGTCGGCATGTGGTTCGTCCCGGGTGTTGATGATCGGCCGACTCCGCGTCGTAGCCGATGACACGCCCTCCCAGATGTGTTCGGCACGCTGGCTGATCGAGTACTTCGCGCCCCGCGCCGTCGCGAGGACCTTTCCCGCTCCCGCGTAGATCTGCCGCGACACCAGGAACGGAATCATGACCTCGGCGTAACGGCCGAACTCGTCACGGCGGGTCGTCAGGTAGTTCTCGTGGCACCCGTAGGAGTTCCCTGCGGAGTCCGTGTTGTTCTTGAACAGGAAAATGTCACCACGGATCCCCTCCTCCGCCAGCCGACGCTGGGCCCCCTCGAGGAGCTGTTGCAGGATCCGCTCCCCCGCCTTGTCGTGCGCGATCAGCTCGGCGATCGAGTCGCACTCGGGGGTCGCGTACTCCGGATGCGACCCGACGTCGAGGTACAACCGGGCACCGTTCGCCAGGAACACGTTCGAGGAACGACCCCACGACACGACGCGGCGAAACAGGTACCGGGCAACTTCGTCCGGGCTCAGACGCCGTTGCCCGTTCAGGGTGCAGGTCACGCCGTACTCCGTCTCGATCCCGTAGATCCGGCGCTGCATGAGGCGAACGTTATCGGGCGACGACGCCGCGGGTGCCGCATACCTGACCCGAGGGAGCGAAACGTCAGTTCGTCCGGTCGGATCCCGAGCCTTCCGATTCGCCACCGTCGTCCGACGTCGACGACTCGGGCTCGACGGCGGGAAGGGTGATCGACGCCAAGGCCTCGGAGACCCGGTCGTCACTCCAGCGTTCGAACGCACGCCGTCGACCGTTCCGTCCCAGACACGCCACCTCGAGATCGGGCGCGCCGAGTGGCGCTTCGGTCGGCGACAACGCCGCGACCGCCACACCCAGCCCACCCAGGGAATCGAGGTTCGCGTGCCAAAGCGCCTCAAGTCGCTCCGCGACGGTGTGGGCGTCCCCACCGAGGACACACCAATTCGTCTCGTCCATCATGGTGCCGTCGTACAGGATGTGGAACAGCTGATCGGTTTCGGGTCGTGGTCCGACCTCGGCGACCAGCAACTCGACCTCCATCGGCTTCATCTCGTGCGTGAAGACCTGTCCGAGCAACTGCGCATACTGGTTCGCCAGGCTCCGTGCCTCGACGTCGGCACGGGAGAACTCGTAGCCCTTCAAGTCCGCGTGACGAACGCCGGCGACACGCAACTGGTCGAACTCGTTGAACTTGCCGACCCCACCGAACGCGATCCGGTCGTAGATCTCGTTGATCTTGTGCAACGTCGACGAATGGTTCTCGGCACACAGCAGGATTCCTTCGTCGGTCACCAGCGCGACGAGGCTCCGACCCCGAGCGATCCCCTTCCGTGCGTAATCGGCCCGATCGGCCATCACCTGCTCGGGCGACACGTAGTACGGCATGCTCATCGTTCGTCCTCCCCGGCCGGTTCGCCGTACTGCACGACGTAGTTGTCACGGAGGCGCTGCACCCGCTCCCTGAGGTCGGTGTCGTCGGATCGCGTCGCCCCATGTGCGTCGACGGTCACCACGACCGGGTAGATCCCCCGGAGGACGTCGGGGCCCCCGGTCGCCGAGTCGGCGTCCGCTGCGGTCAGCAGGGCGCGCAGCGCGAGATCGATCGCCTGGTCTGTCCCGAGCGACGACGTCCACCCGAGACCCAGCACCGTGGAGGCGTGCATGCTGCCCGACCCGGTCGCCGTGAATTCCTGTTCCTCGTAGCGCCCACCGGTCACGTCGTACTGGAACAGGCGACCGTGCCCCGCGACGAGGTCGTAACCGGCGAACAGCGGCACGACGGCCAGGCCCTGCATCGCCGCCGGAAGATGGTTGCGGACCATCCGACCCAACTGGTTCGCCTTGCCGTCGAGACTCAACGGGGCGCCTTCGACCTTCTCGTAGTGTTCCAGTTGCAGTCGGAACAGTTCGACCATCTCCATCGCCGGGCCGGCGGTGCCCGCGATCCCGACCACCGAATACGCATCGGCGGCGAACACCTTCTCGATCCGGCGATGCGAGATCAGGTTGCCCGACGTCGCACGACGGTCCCCCGCCATGAGCACGCCGCCACCGAAGCGCAGGGCGACGACGGTCGTTCCGTGCGGCACGGCAAGGTGCATGGGCACTTCACCGGGGGGAACGGGAGCTCCGAGGCCCGCTCTCGCGACGAGCGCGGCAAAATCAGGGCCAGGATCGTCATTCGGGGAGAACACGGGGAGCGTCACGTCACCGCAGGGTAGCGCCCCTGCACGATGATCCCCGACCACATCGTCGATGGCTCGACGATGCGCCCCGATCCGGGACGGCCGACCCTACTGACCACCCTTTTGAACGTAGGACTTGACGAACTCCTCGGCGTTCTCCTCGAGCACGTCGTCGATCTCGTCCAGAAGGTCGTCGAGCTCGGATTTGATCTTCTCGCCCGAATCGGACCGGGCAACGTCCTCGGCGGCTTCCGGCGCTCCGGGCTTCGCCCCACTGCGGTGTTTCTGTTCTCGTTCGGCCACTCTCGGTCTCCGTGCTCGTACCGGCCCTGTAGCAGTTCGCTGCGTCGGTCGATGATTCGACCCCAACCTATCGACCCCTCGACGGTGAAACACCGATGCCCCGGCTCCGGCTTCGGCCGATGGGTTCAGGAAGCCAGGTTCGCGAGCAGTTCCGCCGCCGTCGCACTGCGTTCGACGAGCGTTCCGATCTGGATCCGGGTTCCACGTCCGGGGTCCAGCATCGGCACACGACGCAACGGTGGTTCCCCGACATCGAACACGAGAGAATCCCAATTGGCCGAGACGACCGCATCGGGATATCGCCGCAGGCACGTACCTCGAAACCACGCCCGCGTGTCCTCCGGCGGCGTGTCCACGGCTCGTGCGACCTCGTCGTCGTCGCAGATCCGGAGCAGACCGGCACGACCGGCCAACGAACGATCCGGTCGAAGGTCGTGGTACTGCAAGGCGATCGCCGAGAGTCGCGGATCGGACCAGCCCAGATCGTGCCGTTCCCGGTACGCGTCGATCAGTCGTCGCTTGGCGACCCAGTCCAGTCGATCGGCGAGACGATCCGGATCGGACTCGAGCCCCTCGAGCACGGTCCGCCAATGGCCGAGGATCAACCGTGCAACGTCATCACCGCCGATCGCCTCGGCGCCACCCGCCGCGACATGGGACACGGCGAGCTCGAGCAGTTCGAACTGGACGTCGAGCGCCGTGACCGATCGCCCGTCCACGCACCGCAGGCCGCCACGTAAGGACAGGTCGGTCGACACCGAGCGCATCGCCGCAACCGGAGCTGCGAAACGGATGTCCGGAAGCGCGACCCCGTCTTCGAGCATCGCGAGGATCAACGCGGTGGTGCCGACCTTGAGGAGGGTCGCGACCTCCGAGCAGTTCGCGTCACCGCAGATCACGTGCAGGCGACGGAAGCGTGCCGCATCAGCATGGGGTTCGTCGCGCGTGTTGATGATCGGCCGTTTCAACGTCGTCTCGAGACCGACCTCGGCCTCGAAGAAGTCGGCTCGTTGGGTGATCTGGTACGGCACGTCGACACCGGGGATCTCGCTCCCCACCTTGCCCGATCCGGTGTAGATCTGGCGGGTCACGAAGTGCATCGTGCCCACATCGACGATCCGGTGGAACGGTACCGACCGGTCCACGAGGTAGTTCTCGTGGCAGCCGTAGGAGTTCCCCTTTCCATCCGAATTGTTCTTGTAGACGACCAGTTCCTCGTCGGGTCCCAACAGGCTTCGCGCGGCCTCCATCGACCGCTGCACGATGACCGCAGCGGCACGGTCCCACACGACGATCGAACGCGCATCGGCGCATTCGGGGGTCGAGAGCTCCGGATGCGCATGGTCGACGTAGTACCGGGCGCCGTTGCGGAGCACCGTGTTAACCAGGTGCCGCTCGACCACCGGCGGACGGCTCGCCGGTTGCGGCGCATCTCGCGCGTCGTTCCCGGGCGTCTCGCCTTCGAAATCCCATTCGATCCGGGCCGGATCGCCGTCACCGTCAAGCGAGATCGACCGGAGATACCCGTTGATCAACAGCGACGAGGCGAGGATCGGATCGGGGTCGCTGACGCCACGATGCGCGATCCCGAACTCGGTCTCCAACCCCAGGTACTTGTGGACGGCCATCTGTCAGGGGTCGCCGGCAGCGATCACAGGTACTGCCCGGTCGCCACGCGCTCGATCGCCCGGCCACCGTCCGCCTTCGAGTCGGCGTTCCGGCTCACCAGCGTCCGCACGTACACGATCCGCTCGCCCTTCTTCCCCGAGATCTTCGCCCAGTCATCGGGATTCGTCGTGTTCGGGAGGTCCTCGTGCTCCTTGTACTCCTGGTGGATGGACTCGATCAGATCCGAGGTCCGAAGGCCCCGTTTGCCACCGGCGATGACACGCTTGATCGCGAGCTTCTTGGAACGCCGGACGATGTTCTCGATCATCGCACCCGACGAGAAGTCCTTGAAATACATGACTTCCTTGTCGCCGTTCGCGTAGGTCACCTCCAGGAACCGGTTCGTCTCGTCGGTCCGGTACATCTCGGCCACGGTGTCGGCGATGATCGACTCGATCGCCGCATCAGCGCCGCCGGACTCCCGCACGAGATCCTCGTCGAGGGGAAGGTCGGTGTCCAGGTAGCGGGCGAAGATCTGCGCCGCTGCCTGGGCATCGGGACGTTCGATCTTGATCTTGACGTCCAACCGTCCGGGGCGCAGGATCGCCGGGTCGATCAGATCCTCACGATTCGACGCTCCGATCACGATCACGTTCCGGAGCGCTTCCACCCCGTCGATCTCGGCGAGCAGTTGCGGCACGATCGTTGACTCCATGTCCGACGAGATCCCGGTCCCACGGGTGCGGAACATCGAGTCCATCTCGTCGAAGAAGACGATGACCGGCCAACCCTCTTCGGATTTCTCGCGGGCCCGTTGGAAGACCAGTCGTATCTGACGCTCGGTCTCGCCGACGTACTTGTTCAGGAGTTCCGGACCCTTGATGTTGAGGAAATAGCTCCGGGCACTGTCGTCGCCCGACACCTCGGCGACCTTTTTCGCCAGCGAGTTCGCGACCGCCTTCGCGATCAGCGTCTTGCCACAACCCGGCGGGCCGTACAACAGGATCCCCTTGGGGGCAGGCAGGCGGTGCTCGGCGAACAGTCCGGCGTGCACATAGGGCAGCTCGACGGCGTCCGCGATCTGCTCGATCTGCGCATCGAGGCCACCGACGTCCGCGTAGGTGATGTCGGGAACCTCCTCGAGCACGAGTTGTTCGACCTCGGGCCGCGGAAGCCGCTCCAACAACAGCCCGGACCGGGTGTCCATACGGATCGCATCGCCGGCTCGGAGCTTCTCGTCGATCAATGCCGGGGCGATCCCCACGACACGTTCTTCGTCGGCGTGCGAGCTCACCAGCGCACGATCGGAACCGATGCGCTCGGTGAAGGTCACGACCTCACCGTGGGGTTCCGGTGCGCGAGCCGCCACGACGTTCAACGAATCGTTGAGGACCACCTCCATGCCGGCTTCGAGTTCCGCCGAATCCTCGAGCGCCAACGCGACCCGCATCTTGCGACCGCCCGAATGCACGGCCGCGGTGCCGTCGCCGTTCACGGCTCCGAGGGTTCCGTAGGCCGCGGGCGGTTGCGTGAGCTTGTCGACCTCTTCACGCAACGACGCGATGTGCTCGCGGGCTTCGCGCAAGGTGAACGTCAACTTCTCGTTGCGTGACACCGCGTGGGCGAGCTGGTCACGGACGTCGCCGAGGCGCGCTTCGAGCTCATGGATCCGCAACGGCACGTCCACCGCTCGGGCGCGGAGCGCGTCGATCTCGGCGCGGAGATCATCACACGTACGAGTCAGCTCGTCGACCCTTGCGGCATCGTCGCGGTCGTCGGTTTCGATCGGAACCACCTCCTCGGGACCATTGCACTCGTCACGGACATCGAGCCCGAAACGTGTCGCTCATCGGACCCTACCGGCTCGAAGGACATCCTGTGGCGATACCCGACCGGACCGATGTGACCTCCGACCGACGCGCGAATGGTGAACACCGCGCGACGGCGCGTAACGTGAAGGCGCAGGTGGCAACACCCGCGAACGTCACACCCGCACGCGAGACGAGGCAACGGAGAATCATGAAGGTATGGATCGACCAGGATCTGTGCACCGGCGACGGACTCTGCGAAGAGATCTGTCCTGAGGTCTTCGTTCTCCTCGACGACGGGCTCGCCTACGTCAAACAGGACGGCACCCCGTTGAACGATCCGGGCGGCGCGTCGTGTCAGGCGACGGTGCCCGACGGGCTCGAAGACGCCGCGGTCGAAGCGTCCGAGGAATGCCCGGGCGAGTGCATCTTCATCGAGAACGACTGAGTCACCTCGATCGTCGACAATCGATTTCTCCCCGACGACGGCCGCGACGCGGGAACAACGACACCCCGTGTCTCAGCCGAGCCAGCGCGCCTGGGTGAGGAATCCCGTGTGCGCCACCATCCGGTGGTCGGGACGCACCGCTGCTCCTTCGACATGCCACGTTCGACGCAGGATCTCCGTCGTCTCGGCAAATCGGAAATGCGCACCTGCCAGCGCCTCCCGGAACTGGGCCGCCTGGATGATCGACGGTGTGTACGCGACGATGATGCCGCCTCGCACCAGCGCCCCGGCCGCATGGGGGACCACCTTCCATGGTTCGGGAAGATCGAGCACGATCCGATCCACGTCGACCTCGTCGATGCCGTCGTAGATGTCGCGGATCTCGACACGGTAGTGCTCCAGCGCCACTGGGCCGAGGAAGTCACCGACGTTGCGCCGCGCCGTCGTCGCGAAGTCGTCTCGGATCTCGTAGCCCACGACATCGGCACCGGCCCGGGTCATCGTCATCGAGAGCGCGCCCGATCCGACGCCCGACTCCAACCCCCTCACGCCAGGCGCGATGTCGGCGAGCAACAGGATCGGTCCGAGGTCCTTCGGGTAGATCACCTGGGCCCCACGGGGCATCTTGAGCACGTAGTCGGCCAGGGTCGGCCGCATCACGGTGTAGGTTCCACCACGAGTCGCCGGGAAGACCGACCCTTCGGCGCTCCCGATGACGGCGTCGTG
>JAFDWI010000303.1 GCA_018268545.1 Actinomycetota bacterium | reverse complement strand
TGGTCGTCGGACCGGTGACCGTCACCGGAGCCGTGTTCATCGCCGCGATGACCGTCGCCCCGTTGCTGGAAGCGGTCGCCGAGTTGGTGTAGGTCCCCGGCGTCGACGGCGCCTGGGCGACGAAGGTGAGGGTCAGGAGCCCGGCCGTCTGTGAGCTACCGGCCGGGACGGTGAACGGTCCGTTCCAGATGAGCGGCAGACACGCCAGCGACGGGTCCTGCGTCGTTGCACCGTGGGTGCTGCCCGTGACGTAACCGAAGCCTGCAGGGAGCATGTCGGAGATCTGGGTGATCGTCTGGGGCGTCACGTTCGTGTTCGCGATCGTGATCGTGTAGGTCACCTGGCCTCCCGGCGCAACCGTCGACGGTGATGCCGTCTTGGTCACGACCAGCGGTGAAACGCCGATCGGCGAGAACGTCATGATCGACGAGATCGTCGTGGAGGCACCCGCAGCGATCGGCTGGGACCAGCTCAGGCCACCACCGTTGTCGTAGATGTCGCCGTTGTCACTCGCCTTGACCGTGTTGGGGAACGGAGCCATCGAGGCGATCGCCGCCCAAACGGTGCTGTAGACATCGACGATGTAGTGGCTGCCACCGGTGATCGGGAACCACTGTTCGATCCGGTTCGGTTGGGCCGAGGTCGGGTCCGCCACACAGGTCGGCGCGATACCGCCGTCGAGACGGCCCAACCCGGAGTCGGAGTCCTGCAGGTAACAGTCACCGGCGCGGTACACCGTTGCGTTGACCGCGCTGGACGACGACACCTGGACATCGGTCCGGACCGTCTCCTGACCGACCACGTAGGTGTCGGTCTGGGTGACAGTGAACGAACCGCCCTTGACGATGGTCACCACCGTGTAGGGGTTCGCCGCTGTCCCTGCGCCGGTGGGGCCGTTCTGGGAGACCGGCGTCCAGGCGTGGTAGTTCGCGGCGCCCGTGACATTGCCACCGGCCGGAACGGTTGCCGGGCCCCAGATACTGGTGCCGTCGGTGACGAACGTGCCACATGCGGTGGTGCCGTAGAACTCGGGGTCGGTGTCGCCGACGTGGCTCACCGAGCAGTTCAAGTCCGGTGTCGTGGTGATCGTGGTGAGGGGTCCGGCGCTCGTGATGTCCGTCGCGCCGGCCACGGCCGGTGCACCGACGAACGCGGCGAATGCCGCAATCAGCGCCAAGGCCGCTGCGAGCGCGGACGTGCGCGTTCGCAGAGACGGGTTTGTCGGTCTCTTCATGGTGCCTCCAAGCAGGGTCTCGGCGAAGGAGTTCGCCCTCCGCCATTGATGATCGCCTGACTTTACCCCCGCTTCACGTCAATGTCCATGGGTACGGCGTGAATTCAGCTCGAGCGGCGTTCGAGCTCTTCGCGGTGCACGATGCGGTAGCGGCGATCCGACTGGTCGATCCACCCCAGGCGCACGAAGCTCGCGATCGCCTTGTTCACGCGCTCGCGCGACGCGCCGACCATGCCCGCGAGCTCCTCCTGGGTGACGGGCAGCGCGAACTCTTCGGCGTCACCGGCCAGCTCCAGCAGGCGCTTCGCGGTGCGCCCGGTCACGTCGAGGAACACCGAATCGGCCAAGGCCGTGTCGGTGACCCGGATCCGGCGGGCCAACAGGCGCACCACCTCCCACAGCAACTGCGGTCGGTCGGTGTAGATCTTGCGGATCGGCGCGTAGGGGATCTCGACCACCTCGGACGGTTCGAGCGCTCGGGCACCTGCCGAGCGGCCCTCGCTGTCGAACAGGCCCATCTCGCCGAACAGATCGCCGGCCTCCATGAGCGCGATCACCGACTCGCGGCCGTCGATCGAACGGTTCACGATCGCGATCCGGCCGCTCACCGCGACATAGACGTTGTCGGGCTCGTCCCCTTCCGAGAACAGCACGTCGTTGCGACTCAGCGCATGCGTCGTCGCCGACGTGGTGAGCGCATCCAACTCCTCCGGGGTGAACGGCTCGAACAACTCGGTGGACGCCAGTATCGTCGATTCGACCATGTGACGGATGTTACCGGCCGTGCGGGGCGGTTCCCGACCGATTGTGACCGGTTAGCCTCTCAGGGGCCCACGGCCGAACAACCGACCATGCCCACGACCACGACCCCGCCCTCGAAACCGATCGATACCGACCACCGGATCGGCTGCGCGACGATCATCGTTGCGGGAGGCTCAGGGCACCGGTTCGGGAGCCTGAAACAGTACGCGGAACTGCGCGGACGCCGGGTGCTCGACTTCTCGATCGCGGCGGCACGGGCCACGTCCGAACGCGTCGTCCTCGTCGTGCCCGGACAACTCGTCGATCGGCCCGAACCCGGCGTCGACGCGATCGTCGCGGGCGGCACGACCCGATCGGCGTCGGTCCGAGCCGGTCTCGCCGCGGTCGGCGACGACGCGGAGGTGATCGTCGTCCACGACGCCGCCCGTCCGCTCGCATCGACCGAACTGTTCGCCCAGGTCGTCGCCACGGTCCGTGCCGGGTCCGCAGCCGCGATCCCGGGCGTCGCCGTGGTCGACACGCTGCGTCGCCGCGACGGCAGGCCGCTGGGGGTCGAGCGTGACGAACTCGTCGCGGTGCAGACCCCCCAGGCGTTCTCGGCGGCCACCCTGCGCCGGGTGCACGCGGATGGATCCGCCGAGGCGACCGACGATGCGTCGCTCGTGGCGAAGGTCGGCGGCACCGTCGTCGTCGTGCCCGGTGAACGCACGAACCTGAAGATCACCGAACCCGTCGACCTGGTCGTGGCCGACGTGCTGGCGTTCGAATCGGGCAGGATCGACGAAATCGAACTGCCCGTCCTCCACGACGGCCGACAAGATCGGAACATCACATGATCGACGAGATCCGCGTCGGGAACGGGTTCGACGTCCACCGCTTCGGCGGCGACCCCGAGCGCCCCCTGATCCTCGGCGGGCAACGCTTCGAAGGCACCGGTCTCGAAGCGACCAGCGACGGTGACGTCGTCGCGCACGCATGTGCCGAGGCACTCCTGGGCGCCGCCGGACTCGGCGACCTCGGCGAACATTTCCCCGAGAACGACCCGGCGAGCGCAAACGCCGACAGCATCGGCATCCTCGGCCGGGTCGCCGACATGGTCCGGGCACAAGGGTGGCAGATCGCGAACATCGACTGTTCGGTCATCGCCGAGAAACCACGACTCGCCCCGGCCCGCGACGCCATGGTGGCCACGCTCACCCGGACGGTCGAAGCACCGGTGACCGTGAAAGGCCGACGAGCCGAAGGGCTGGGAGCACTGGGACGGGTCGAAGGCATCGCATGTTTCGCGAGCGCGTTGGTGACCCGATGAGCGCCGGCGCCAAGGGTCGCAACCCGGGCCGTCGGCCCGGCCGCGCGCCGGCGCCGAAACGGGGGACGCCCAAACCCCGGGCCTCGGCATCGGGACCCAAGCGTGGGGGGACCCGTGCCGCGCCGCGTCCGCCGCAACGACGGGGGACCGTCGATCCGGCGATGCGAGCCGACTACCGCAGCCGCGGACGGTCCGACAACGAGATCGGCGGCGACCAGGTCGAGGGACGTCAGGCGGTACGGGAACTGCTGCTCGCGCACCGGCGCTCCGTCCGGGAGATCCTCGTCTCGGTCGACGTCGACGCCGCGGACATCCTGGATGAGATCATCGAACTCGCCGACGATGCCCATGTGCCGATCAAACAGATCGGCCGGGGGAGCCTCGACGCGAAGGCGAAGACCGACGCTCCCCAGGGGATCATCGCCCGCGCCGAACCGGTCCGGGCCGTTCCCCTCGAGGCGCTGCTCGACGACACCGCTCGCACCGCACCGTTCCTCGTCGTGGTCGACGGCGTCACCGACCCGCACAACCTGGGCGCGATGCTGCGCAGCGCCGAGTGCGCCGGTGTGACCGGGGTCGTGCTCCCACGCCATCGAGCGGTCCACATCACCGCGACGGTCGCGAAGGCGGCCGCCGGCGCGATCGAACACCTTCGCTTCGCGGTCGTCGGTGGGATCCCCACCGCGATCGGCGACCTCGGATCGGCCGGCGTGCTCACCGTCGGGCTCGACATGACCGGCCCGAAGACCCTGTGGGACCTCGAAGGTCTCGACGCGCCGGTCGCGATCGTCGTCGGTGCCGAGGGCAAAGGACTGTCGCGGCTCGCACGCCAACGCTGCGACGAAGTCGCCCGCATCCCGCTCGAGGGACGGATCGAGTCGCTCAACGCATCGGTCGCGGGGGCGCTCGCGTGTTACGAAGTCGCCCGCGCTCGGCTACGCTGACCGCTCGCTATGGGGGGATCGCAAGATCGGACGGACCGCACCCGTTGGGTGAAGTTGGTGGTTGCCGCCGAGGTGGTGGTTGCGGCGGTGATCCGAGCGGTGGTGTTGTGGCGTCCGGTTGCGGTGTTGGATCGGGTGTTCGTGTTGGATGACACGTATTACACGTTGGGGATTGCGCGGTCGATGGCGCACGGGCACGGGCCGACGACCGATGGGCACACGTTGACGAACGGCTTTCAGCCGTTGTTGGCGTTCGTGATGGTGCCGGTGTACTGGTTCACGAACAACCCTGATGCCGGGTTGCGCGCGGATCT